>JAOAUE010000016.1 GCA_030157745.1 Minisyncoccota bacterium | reverse complement strand
GCGGAGGTGGGGGGATTCGAACTCCCGGTACCTTGCGGTACTCCTGTTTTCAAGACAGGTGCACTAAACCACTATGCGACACCTCCATATATTTATTTATTAGAACAGGATGAATTTACCACAAAGGGGGCTTTTTTTCAATCTTTATGATAGTCTTTCATTAGTATGAGATATCTCGGTATAGATTTTGGTACCAAAAAGGTAGGTGTAGCCATTTCTGATGAAGAGGCTTCTTTTGCTTTCCCAAAAAAGATAGTTGCGATAGAAGAAGCCTTGGAATTTATAAAACAACTAATCAAGGAAGAGGGCATAAAAGCTGTAGTCATGGGTGAATCTATGGCAAATAGCGGAGAGGAAAATCAAATACTTAAATCATCAAAAGATTTTGCTGAAAAGTTAAAGGTCCAAACTGGTCTCGAGGTATTTTTTGAAAGAGAAGGATTCTCTAGTGTTGAGGCACATAGATATCAAACAGATAGAGGGGATAGAGATGATAGTGCGGCGGCTATAATACTTCAGAGGTTTCTTGATAAAAAGAAAAAATAAGTTTAGATTTAGTATATGGAATATTTAACAATAGACGAATTTAAAAAATTAGAAGCTCGCATCGGGGAGGTTATCTCTGCGGAAGAAGTAGAAGGTTCAGAAAAGCTTATAAAATTAATGCTTGATTTTGGGCTAAAACGACCAGTAGGTCGTTCGCCCGAACATTCTCAAGAAGAGAATGTTTTAGGGGAAGAAAGAGATATCAGGCAAATACTCTCTGGGATCAAGGCTTGGTATAAACCAGAACTCTTGGTAGGCAAAAAAATGCTTTTTGTTGTTAACTTGGCCCCAAGAGAAATGATGGGACTAGAATCTCAAGGAATGCTTATGGCGGTAGATGGTGTTGATGGTGCGCCAGTATTTATTGTCCCAGAAAAAGAAGTACAAAATGGCTCACGCGTTAGATAGTAATATCTCACATAATCTCGTATAATATTTAGGTGAATCTTTTCAATAGATTATTTCCAACACCATCATTTATTACGATTCCAACAGTCGGATTAGATTTTTCTGATGCGACAATGCGCTTTGTTGATTTGAGGGTTACAAGTGATGGCTTGATACCAAAGAGATTTGCTCAAATGAGTATCCCCGACGGGTGCATGAAGGGCGGAAGAATAGTAGATAGTGAAAAGTTCATCTCTTTTCTAAAAGAGGTCCAAAAAAAGTACAAACTCAAGTACGTCAGGGTTTCTATACCAGAATCACAGGTCTATTCGTTCACACTTTCTCTCGATGCAAGCACTGGAAGTGATATCCGATCTGCTATAGAGATATTGATCGAAGACAATATACCGCTTAAAGCAATAGAAACTGTTTTTGATTATCACATTTTGGGCTCAAACGAATCATCGATCATCGTACAGGTTGTAGCAATATCAGAGACGGTAACTACAAATTATTTTAATGCCTTTTTTGAAGCAGGTATTATACCGGTTAGTTTTGAGCTGGAAGGCCAGGCTATCACTAGAGCAGTCTTGGACCCATCAGACAAAGGTTCTTGTATGGTTGTTGATTTTGGTGCCAACAGAACAGGTATTACCATTGTTACAAACAGAACAGCCATGATAACCGCTACCCTCGACTTTGGTGGCAAGATGTTGACTCAAAATTTGGCCAAAGAATTTTCTATTTCTATAGAAGAGGCAGAAAAAATAAAAAGAGAAAACGGCTTGATAAAAAACAATTCAGACAAAGACACCTTCTCTGTTTTGGTAAATAGTATCTCTGTTTTAAAAGATGAGATAAATCGTCGTTATACTTATTGGTACGAAAAGAAAAATCAATTTGGCACTTTTCCAACTATCGACACCATATATCTGTGTGGGGGACACAGCAACCTTTTAGGATTAGATGATTATTTAAGTAGTGCCCTTAAGTTAAAGGTCGTACAAGTCGAACCGTGGAAAAACTGTTTCTCTACAGATGATTTTATTCCAGAAATAAACAAAGAAGCTTCTATGAGCTATGTCACCGCTATAGGATTAGCTTTGGCAGATTATATTTATGATTAACCTTTTACCCTACAAAGAAAAAAAGAGCATAGAAAAGATCCGTTTTTTAAGAATGCTAAACTCTAGTATTGGTGGACTATTTTTCTTGCTGGCTTCTTTGTTTTTACTTATATTACCTACAATATTTACTGTTGACTCACGTTTTAAAATCTATTCACAGGAAATAGCCTCTCTTGAAAAAAGTGGCATGATATCAAGCGAAATAAACCTAGCTTCTTTGTCTGAGGAAGCTCAAAAGCTCAAATCTCTCCTAGTCTCACAAAATGAATTATCAATAATAGATTTTATCTCTCTAGTCCAAAATCAAGTCCCAGGCGGAGTAAAGATAGAGAGATTTTCTTCTGAGGATCCAAAGGTTTTGGAGGTTTATGGTTCTTTTGACAAAAGAGAGTCCCTAAAGAGTTTTATTGCTATTTTGGATAACCAACCAGAGTTTTCAAAAGTAGATAGTCCTGTTTCAAATTTTATAAAAAGCAAAAATGGAAGCTTTAAGCTTGTGCTATCAATAAAATAAAGTTATGAAAAAAGCATTTACAAAACATTTAATAGCAATATTTATATCAGTAGCCCTGTGTTTAGCTATTATCGTTGTTTTTACCCTTACTCTATCTAGTATAAATAAAAAAACAACAAAAGTTTTAGAGCTCAAAGAGAAGTTGGTTTCTTATCAAATAAACAAAAAAGCTTTCAATGAAGAAGCTCAAAAAATAAACAACTTAGAATCCAGAATAAACACTCTTGAAAAAAATATTATAAAAGAAGAATCAGTACCTGAGCTCCTGTCTAGCCTAGAGTCCTTGGCAGGACAAAACAATATCTCTTTTGAAATCACAAGTGTTCAGAATATAAACTCTGAAACAGGTAACAAGCTTGTTTTGGAAACAAAATCAGTCGCACCTTATAAGGATATTATGAAGTTTTTAGAATTACTTAGAAAGCAAAGCTTTTTGACCAATATAAAAAATATATATATGTTTTCTGAGCAAACAAGTTCTGTGGAGGCGCAAGACCCGAGACTCCCAGCTATTAGCAAAAAAACAGTTCAACCACCAAAAGAGCCAAGATGGCAAGGAGTTGTTACAATTGAGATATTAAGTGTAGAGTAATTATGAAAATCAATTTTAAAAAGAAAAATTTACCAAAACACAAAAAAGACGGTAGGATAAACCCTCATCGTTTTTGGTTGTTCATAATCAGTATATTTATTATAATCTTGACCTTACAAATAATTTACTTCACTTATTTTTTTACTGAATCAACAAAAAAGCTAGATGAACAAGTTATGCCAAAACTAGATACAAATAGTGCACAGATAAACAAAATAGAAAAAATGATTGAATCAGTAGAAAGTGCTCTAAGTCTTAGAATTGGCAATATTTAGCAAAAGTAGCTCTCTTGCTCTCGGTATACTTTGTGCCCTCGCGAGGAATCGAACCTCGAATAACGGCTTAGAAGTCCGCAGTTATATCCATTTAACTACAAGGGCGTGTTTGTAAGCATTTTTATCTTATATCAATACTCTAAATTTGCAAAATGTCTATTTTTTGTTATGCTCTCTTTGTACTTCATGCGCTCTTAGCTCAGTGGTAGAGCAGCGCTTTTACACAGCGAAGGTCGGGGGTTCAAATCCCTCAGGGCGCACATAATACAAAAACCCAGAACTGCTTCTGGGTTTTTGTATTATGTGCGAGCCACAGTCATGTCTGCAAGACAGACGAGGCGGGGTCGCAAACACTTTGCATAAATTGGAGCGAAGCGAACAATTATGCTTAGTGATTTGTGACCACAAGTTATGTTAGTATGATTTTACATGGAACCAAAAATTCTCCTCGAAACCCAAGACTACCTTGTCCTGAACAAACCAGCAGGACTTATGGTTCATCCAGATGGCAAAAAAGACACCCTAACCCTTACGGATTGGATTATTTCAAAGTATCCAGAAATGAAAGGAATAGGAGAGCCGGTAAGATGGAACGATGAAGAGATAGATCGCCCTGGAATAGTCCATAGGCTCGACGAGGAAACATCTGGAGTTTTGATAGTAGCAAAAACCAAAGAAGCTTTTGCACATTTTAAAAAGCAATTTATGGATAGAACGATAGAAAAGCAATACCATGCTTTTGTTTGGGGTCACTTCAAAGAAAAAGAGGGGATAATAAGCGAACCTATCGGAAGAAACAAAAACGACTTTCGACGTAGGCATGCTGGCCGAGGTCTTCGAGGGCAGGCCAAAGAAGCAGTAACAAAATGGCAGGTGATAAGCGAGTTTGTCGACGAAAATGATAACAAATTTTCTTTTGTGAAGCTTTTCCCAAAAACTGGTCGTACACATCAGTTGCGTGTACATATGAAATTTATCCAAAGACCTATAGTTTCTGATACTCTTTATGCTCCAACAAAAAGTGGTGCTCTAGGGTTCTCTAGAGTAGCCCTCCATGCTAGGAAAATAAGCTTTTTAGACCTTGGTGGGTCTAAGGTTGAGATCGAGGCGCCATACCCAGAGGATTTTGGCTCGGCAGTTGCGAAGTACGGCATTTTATGATAAAGTTTCGTCCTATATGGAAGAAGCAACAACAGCCCCACAAGAAGCATTCTCATTTACTCCGGTTGATGTAGAAGCTAGAAAAAAGCTTGATTTTAACTCAGGAGACAATGTCCGTGTCTGGTCAAAGATAGAAGATAAAGGTAAATACCGCCTACAGGCTTTTGAAGGTATCGTTTTGGCACGAAAGCACGGTACTAGCCCAACAGCAACTTTTACAGTTCGAAAAGTAAGTAATGGTGTTGGTGTAGAGCGTGTTTTCCCTCTATTTTCTCCAATGATTGACAAGGTAGAAATCACAAAGAAAACAAAAACTCGCCGAAGCAAGCTTTATTATATTCGAGACAAAGCAGTAAAAGAAATACGCCGAAAAATGAAGCAAATACTCCTCGGTAAAGAATCAGTAGAAACACAAGAGGAAAATACAGAAGAGTCTCCAAAAGAATAACAAAAGAAAATCCCTTACGGGATTTTCTTGCTTTAAGCGACTAATTTGTTATATTGAAATGTGTAAGCTAATTGAAAAGCATTATAAATGCCCGGGTGGCGGAATTGGTATACGCGCACGATTGAGGTTCGTGTGGAGCAATCCTTGGAGGTTCAAGTCCTCTTCCGGGCACAAATAAGCAAACTACAAAGAAATACCATCTTAAGCCTATAAAGTGTAAGAAAATACTTTTATTGGAATATTTTTAACAGCAGCTTTTTCAATAGTATCTTGGGTTCCTTCGGTTTTATTTATATGAAAGGCTATAAGTTCATCTGAATTTTTTATAATTTCAGTTATCCTTCTAAAATAAGATTCCTGGTTTAATATTTTGTCTGGGCCTTCTATAAGGGCTCCAGGGTTTATACTTTTTAGCTTAGCTATTTGCTCTATTAGGCCGCTTGCCTGTTTTATAGTTATAACCCCTTCGTTTGCTCTGCTTATAAAGTGGTTTTTATAAATCTCAAAAGTAGAAGGAATAAATATTTTTATCCTCAAGGCTTCTTGGTCATTTTTTAAAGCCTCATCTAGTGCTATGTAGTCTACACCTAAAGCGCCACCAGATATGATCCCGTTGCCAGCAGAAAAAATCTTTTTTATTTCAGATCTAACGTCTTGATCTACCTTGTCATTTGTTTTCCTCCATCCTCCAGCAATTGCTACCCATTTCATATTTTAAATTATATCAAAAAAAGCTTGGAGTTTGCTATAATATTTTCATGCAAACATTGATTCCTATAGCACTTTCTCTTGTTGGGCTTGGACTATCGGCTTTTATGCTTTTTAGAAAGATTTCTCACAAAAAGCTCTCTTGCCCGAGAGAGCATCCTTGCGACACCGTTCTTCACAGCAAGTTTGCCAAGACTTTTGGTCTACCAAATGAGCTTTTAGGAATCTTTTATTTTCTTGCTATTTTAGCGCTTATATTTTTGCCTCTTTTTGGATTTTCTCCAGTGTGGGATCTTTATGCGCTATTTTTCTTGATGATTATAGGAGGGCTCTTTTCTCTATACCTTTTGGGACTACAGGCATTTGTCATAAAGAGTTGGTGCGCATGGTGCTTGGCGATAGCTTTTACAAATATACTTCTGATCATCAGTCTTCTAGGTATTCCTACAGAAATATTTGCACCTATTTTAGCTAAACAAAAAGTTTTTTGGGTGATACTTCATAATCTTGGATTTATTTTGGGGGTCGGTTCAGCAACAATCACAGATATATTTTTCTTTAGATTTTTGAAAGACAAAGTCATCTCTCTGGAAGAGAAGGAGACAATGGATACGCTAACAAATGTTATTTGGGTTGCGCTGGCTATTTTGGTGATAAGTGGCTTTGCGCTATTTGTTCCAGATCAGGCTCGACTTCTAGCTTCTTCAAAGTTTCTTCTAAAAGTCTTTGTAGTAGGCGTAATAATCTTAAATGGCGTCCTTCTAAACATGTTCGTTGGTCCGTATATGCGCCGGCTTTCTTTTGAAGGTTCGGAACCAGCCAAAAAGTTTAGACGCCTCGCTTTTGCTCTCGGTGGAATCTCTTTTACTTCTTGGTATTTGGCATTTTTGCTTGGGTCGCTACGCAAGATTCACTTAGACTTTCAAACTGCGCTTTGGGCATACCTTACCCTTATTGTCTTTGTGATTATCGGATCACAGATATTTGAAAGGCTAGTAACCAAGAAGTTTAATCAAGAGCAAAATAACTGTGAGCTCTAGATTTCATAAGAAATTTCTGGTATAACAATCAAGCATCCCACTTCGCCATAGGCTACGCGGGACAAGCGTGGGGATTATGGTGTAACGGTTAACACTGGGGTTTGTGGAACCCTCGATTCGGGTTCGATTCCCGATAGTCCCCCAAGAAAATATGAAAGACTACCAAATCCTTCTTTTTTATAAATACGTTCATATATCAAATCCACAAGAAGTGCGTGATTGGCTTTTTGCGCTTTGCCAAAAATTTGGTTTGAAAGGGCGCCTTATCGTTGCTAGTGAAGGCTTAAATATCACCCTTGAGGGAAAGACTGAAGACACGGAGAGTTTTATCAAAGAAATGGAAAAGGACCCTTCGGCTAGTTCGGCAGGCTCACTACAAGAAGGCTCAGGGCAAGCTCCTCGATTTTTAAATATTCATATGAAGCGAAGTGAGGGAACAGGAAATGCTTTCCCAAGACTTTCTGTAAAAGTGCGACCAGAAATAGTATCTCTTCACTTAGGTGTGTGTGATGTAGACCCAAATGTAACTACTGGTACTCACTTAAAGCCCGAAGAGCTCCACGAGTGGATTGCCCAAAAGAAAGATTTTTATATTGTCGACATGCGCAATGCTTATGAACATGCAGTAGGGCAGTTTGCAGGATCTATTTGTCCTCCAATGGAAAACTTCCGTGACCTTCCAAAGCTAATGAAAATGATTGATCACTTGAAAGACAAAACAGTGCTGACTGTCTGTACTGGTGGAGTACGTTGTGAAAAGGCATCAGGCTATCTCATCACTCAAGGATTTAAAGATGTGTATCAACTCGACGGAGGTATCGTCTCATATATGGAGAAATACCCGAACGAAGACTTCGAAGGCAAGCTTTATGTATTTGATGGGCGTGTAGCTATGGGATTTTATACTGATGATCCAAAACACAAAATAATAGGTAAGTGTGCATCGTGTGAAGCACCTTCAGAAAATATTGTTGATTGTCGAGAGTTTGGCTGTAACGGACAGTTTATACTTTGTGATTCTTGTGAAAATAAACAAACAGAAAAAAGAGGCCATACTCACTGCGTGAAGAATTGTAAAAAAGTACACAAGTCTCCGATAGGGAAACTTTGGTCTAAAATAAAGAGTATTTTCTAAAATTGTAAAAAAGTCATATTTTCGCTATAGTTTGTTTACATGGAGCAAAACTCTGAAAATCAATATATCTCAAAAGGGGCACTGCACCCCCTGACTCTAGTAACAGAAGAGATTGTAAACATCTTTGAAAAACAGGGTTTTTCGGTGGCGACAGGACCTGAACTTGAGGATGAGTACCACAACTTTGACGCGCTCAATGTGCCAAAGGATCACCCAGCTCGTGATATGCAAGACACATTCTTTATTAAAGATCGTCCTGGCTATGTACTGCGCACTCATACTTCACCAGTGCAGATACGCTATATGGAAAACCATACAGCGCCATTTGCCATCATCGTGCCGGGAAAAGTTTTCAGAAATGAATCAACAGATGCAACACACGAAATGCAATTTCACCAAGTGGAAGGATTGGTTGTAGGAGAGGGTATTACTGTAGAGCACCTAAAAGGAACACTACTTGGATTTTTCAAAGAATTATTTGGAGAAGGTACAGAGATCCGTCTTCGCCCAAGCTTCTTTCCATTCGTTGAACCAGGATTTGAGGTTGATGTGAAAGTAGGAGATCCTTCGGCTAGTTCGGCAGGCTCACCACAAGAAGGCTCAGGACAAGGCAAATGGCTTGAACTTGGTGGAGCAGGTATGGTACATCCAAATGTTTTTAAAAGTGTTGGTTATGACCCAGAAAAAATCACAGGCTTTGCTTTTGGTTTTGGAATAGACAGATTGACCAATATAAAATTTGGTATTCATGACTTACGTTTTGCTTATCAAGGAGATCTAAGATTCAATCAATTTTAAATTTATGAAAATTTCTTACAATTGGATACAAAATCATATAGAAGAAAAACTCCCTAATCCTGATGCCCTCAGAGAGACTATTATTTTTCATGCATTTGAAGTTGAGGATGTTGAAGAAAAAGGTGGCGATACTATTTTTGATATAAAAGTTTTACCTGATAGAGCGCATGATTGTCTCAGCCATAGAGGTGTAGCGAAAGAAATTGCAGGACTCCTTGGTTTAACTTTGAAAAAGTTTGATTTACCTGATTTGCCAACCACACCTCTTTCTACAAAGGTTGAAATTCAAACTGATAAGTCTAGCCCTGAGCATGCCGAAGGGGTTCGTAGATATATGGCGATAGAAATGAGCGGGGTCAAAATCGGCCCATCTCCCGAATGGTTAAAGAGTGCTCTTGAATCAGTTGGCGCAAGACCTATCAACAACGTCGTTGATGCAACAAACCTTGTGCTCTTTGACGACGGGCAACCAGTACACGCATTTGATAAAGATAAAATAGATGGCGGGATAGTAGTCCGAATGGCGCACGAAGAAGAAAAGATAACCACCCTATCAGATGAAGAAAAGATTTTGAAAACAAGTGATATGGTTATCGCTGATTATTTGGGGCCACTCGCCATAGCTGGAGTAAAGGGAGGCAAAAGCGCGGAGATAAGTGACGAAACAAAAAATATCATTATAGAGATAGGAAACTTCGATCCAGTATCAGTACGCAAAACTTCTCGCAGGCTAGCTCTCATCACTGATGCATCAAAGCGATTTGAAAATGAAGTCACTCCTCTGATGATTGATTTTGCTAGTTTGCACATCGTTTCTGTTATCAAGCAAATTGCTGGTGGAGAAGTAGTAGGGGTTTATGACTATTATCCAAAGCCTGTAGAAACTCGAACTCTTACGTTTAAATTAGAAGATATCACAAAAGTTTTGGGTAGCACTATTACAGAAGGAGATATCGATCTTTGGGTTATTCGCTACAACATAGTTTCAAAAAAAGAAGGCAACTCTTGGGCCATAGAAATACCAAAAGAGCGTCTCGATATGACAGGTGCTCATGATATCGCAGAAGAAATAGGTCGCATGGTGGGTTACGACAAAATACCAGTTTCTCCAGTACCATTTTCTTTAGAAACAAAAAAGGATTCGGCTTATCACAAAACTAGAGCAGTAAAGTATTGGCTGGCACAAAACGGTTTTCGTGAAGTAATGAACTACACATTTACTAAAAAAGGTGAAGCTTATGTTGCTTATGGTGCCAAAGACAAGAGCGCTTTGCGGAGCAATCTCTCCGATGGGCTCAAAGAAAGTTATGAGAAAAACCGACTCAATGCTCCACTTATAGGCATAGAAGCTATCAGAATATTTGAAGTGGGGACTGTCTTTGGCAAAGATTCTGAAGAGATTCATGTAGCGACATGTGACAAGGGGACATTTGAAGAGCTCCCTCTAGAGAGTTTTATAGAGAAATACAAAATAAGTCTTAACTTGGAAGCTGAGCTCCCAAGTACAGAGGTTCAATCTATGGGAAATAATAAATTTAAAATGTGGTCATTATACCCATTTGTCACTCGTGACGTAGCGGTATGGTGTGACAGTCTTGAAGCACAAACTAAACTCGAAGAAATCGTTAGTGAATTTGCCAAGAGTTATTGTGTACGCGAGCCAGTGCTTTTTGATAGGTTTGAAAAGAACACTAAGACCTCTGTGGCCTATAGATTTGTATTTCAGTCATATGAAAAGACTCTTACAGAAGAGGAGGTAGAAGGCTGGTTTGCTAAGCTTGTTAAGGAAATAAAATCAGAAAAAGGTTTTGAGATAAGATAGATTTGTATGGAAAAAATAAACACTTTCGAAATAAAAAATAGTAACGATCGAGACTTTTCTTATCAATATTTTGATGAAATATATCAAAAGGCGCAATTAGATCTTGAGGATTTTCTTAAAAAAGATAAAGAAATAATCGATAATGATCCTGAAAATAAAAAGTCTTACAAATCTTCAGAAACAAAAAGACAGGAGAAGCTTATCGGCGTATTGAAAAACAAACTAGAACTAATCAAAATTTTAGATACCCAAACATCATTAGAAAATGATTTGTATAAAGAGCTATCTGAAATTAAGAATGAAGATGAAATCAGAAAGAAAGAGCATGACATTGAAATTTCTCAAGAAGTTATCAACTATTTAAAAGATTATATTGTCAATAAAGTAACTTTTAAAAATGAATACAAAAATGGTATGCCATTTTTAAATCTCGAGGGGTATGATTCTGGTATGGTTGAAGAAGTTATTGTACAAATTGATCTAATCAAAAAAAGAATGTCTTGGAACTAATATTCTTGATTCTATCCTTAAAAGATATATAATCTTTCGTATGAAATACGTATCAATAGCAATTGTAATTATATTTATCGGTTTGGTTGTTGGCTTTTGGGTCAAAAAGGCTCCTCAGGAAGAGCAAGTAGTACCTGTTGTAGAGGAGCCAAAAGTTGAGGAAACAGTACAAAAACCAGAAGAACCGAAAAAAGAAGAAAAGATTAACAAAATAAAAACAATACAAGGTATGAAAATAGAAACAACAAAAGAGGGAACAGGCGCAGAAATAACAAATGGTAAAACAGCGGTAGTTCACTACACAGGCAAACTAACAGACGGGAAGGTTTTTGATAGTAGTGTCTCTCGCGGTACTCCGTTTGAATTTCCTCTAGGTGCAGGAATGGTTATCAAAGGCTGGGAGTTAGGCGTGCTCGGTATGAAAGTGGGAGAAAAGAGAATTCTGACCATCCCAGCTGAGCTTGGTTATGGTGAGCGCGGAGCAGGAGGGGTGATACCACCAAATGCAACTCTCATTTTTGAAGTAGAGCTACTAGGTATTAAATAAATTTGTAAAAGATAAAAACCAGTTTTGCCTTCGGCAAAACTGGTTTTTTATGTTATAAATAGATAACTATGAAAGAAAAGTTCAAAAATACGTTTAAAAATATATGGATTAAATGGAAGGGCTGGTCACTACGCAGAAAGATATTTTCTATCGTGGTCCTTGCAATAATCTTACTCATCGTTTTGAAAGGCAAGGGAACAGACGGTTCTGTTGCCGAAACGGTCAAAAAACAAACTCTAACTAGAACAGTAGTAGCTAGTGGAAAAGTTGTGAGTTCTACTGATTTGTCTCTCGGATTTGAGGTTGCTGATACTGTACGCTCTGTAGAAGTACAAGTAGGAGACAAAGTTAAAAAAGGTAAAATCATCGCAAGTCTAAACAGTGGCGAAGAAAGAGCCTCCCTAAATAGTGCTCGTGGAGCTCTTCTTTCTGCTGAGGCAAGATACAAAAAAGTTTTGGATGGATCAAGTAATGAAGAGATAGCGTTAGCACAAGTAAATCTCGATAACGCAAAAAAAGATCTTGAGTCTACAAAGAAAACTCAGGACACTTTGGTAAAGAGTGCTTATCGCAAACTTCTCTCTGATGGTGTTGTTGCAACCCCTACAAGTTCTTCTTACTCTTCCAATACTCCGACTATATCAGGGACTTATACAGGAGTTGAAGGTGTTTACACGGTCAATCTTTCTTCTGGAGGAGGAGATTATCTAAACTTCAGTGGTGTAGAAAATGGTGCTGCTAAGTTTAGTACTACTTCATCTCAGGCTCTCGGAACAAAGGGGTTATTTATCATTTTCCCGGCAGGAACTACATCAGGACAACTTGGTTCATGGGAAATCAAGCTCCCAAATACTTCTAGTGCAAACTATGTAGCAAACTTAAATGCTTACAACCAAGCTCTTGATACAAAAGATAGTGCTATTTCAAGCGCCGAAAGTCTGGTAGCCCAGAGAGAGGCAGAGCTCAACCTCAAGCGTGCCACAGCTCGCCAACCAGATATAGATAGCGCGTTGGCTGATGTGATAACTGCACAAGCAAGTGTTGATAGTGCTAATGCAAGACTAGAGAAAAAAATCCTACGCGCTCCAGCTGACGGAACAATAACCAAGGTAGATATAAAGATAGGCGAAGTCAGTACTCCGCAAAAAGAAGTGATTGTTCTGGAGGATGTAGAAAACCTATACCTAGAAGCTAATGTTGGAGAAGGGAGCGTTACAACTATTGCCCTCGGTCAAAGCGTTGACGTTTCTTATGACGCACTACCGAACCAAAAGTTCTCAGCAAGCATCTCTTCTATTGACCCGTCTGCAACAGTTGATGGCACAGTTATAAATTATAAAATCAAAGCTCTTATTACAGATATTGCCAACATTCGCCCTGGTATGACAGCCAACATGTCTATTGTTACAGCTGAGATTCCTGATGTTTTGGTTCTCCCAAAAAGATCAGTAGAAGATACTACTGAAGGACAGTTTGTAAACTTTATAATTAGAGAAAAGAGAGGTAAATACAAAACAGAAAAAGTCGCCGTTAGAACAGGAACAAAGGGTGATGGAGATATTGTAGAAATAAAAAGCGGACTAAATGAGGGAGACAGGGTACTCTGGATTCCTGAAACAAAATAACTATGCCAAAAAAGCAAGGAGTTTTTGAAAAGTTAAAAATAGATTTACGTGTTGGCTTGTTCCTTGCCAAGAGGGAGTTACAAAGAGCCAACAAATGGACGACAACTCTGATAGTTTTTGTCATGCTTTTAACTTTTTTAAACCTTGTTGTGGTTAGTGGTATTTTGGTTGGTTTGATCCAGGGGTCACTAGACCAAAATAAGAAGTTTAGTTCAGGTGATGTTATTATTTCTTCATTTTTAAATCGAGACAAGGTCGACAATAGCCAAGAGGTTATAAAAATAGTTGAAAATCTGCCAGGACTTAGAGCATATAGTGCTAGGTACACCGCGGGAGGAAGTCTACAAGCTGGTTATCGTGATGTACTTCTAAAAGACGAAAAACCAAATTCTGTAGCAGGCCAGGTATCAGGCATTGACCCACAAAAAGAAAACGGAGTGACAAATCTATCTAGCTTGATTGTTGAGGGGGCATATCTTGAGCCAACAGACACAGAGAGTATCGTTGTCGGAAGTTTCTGGTTTCGTAAATATAACAAAAATGAATTCCCTGGACTTACTACTTTTAATGAAGATGTAAAAATAGGTTCAAGACTTCTACTAACTATAAATGGTGCTAGCAAAGAATACACACTCAAAGGTATCTTGAAATCTAAGGTTAGTGAAGTAGACGGAGGAATGTTTATTCTAGATAGTGAGTTCAGAAAGCTCGCAGGCCGTAGTGATTATAACCTCAATCAGATAGCTATATCTTTGAAGCCAGGAACAGACCCGGTGATTGCAAAGAAAGCCCTGCTTGCTTCAGGGGTAGACAAAGACGGTCGAGTTCAAACTTCTGAAGAAGCGATACCGCAGTTTTTGGACCAAATCAAAACAACTTTTGGTCTTTTGGGAAATGCTATATCAGCTATTGGGTTGGTGGTGGCGGCTATCACTATCTTTATCGTTATTTTCGTTAACGCCATTACTCGTCGAAGGTATATCGGTATTTTGAAAGGTATCGGTATCGCTCCAAGAGCTATCATTATCTCTTATATTTTACAGTCTTTGCTCTATGCCCTTATCGGAGCGATAGTAGGATCAATACTTGTCTTTGCTTTCCTCAAACCTTTCTTTGATGCCAATCCTATAGACTTTCCATTCTCGGATGGGATTTTGGTGGCTACTGTTTCTGGTACGTCTATCAGGGTAGCGATACTTTTGTTGGCGACAATTGTTGCTGGCTACATCCCTGCTAGAATTGTTATAAGACAAAATACGCTATCTGCTATTCTTGGACGATAAAACTAATCACTAGAAACTATAACTTAGCAAATAAAATTATGATAAAAATAAACAACCTATCAAAAATATTTCAAAGTGGAGATGCTGAAATACGCGCTGTTGATAATGTGTCTTTTTCTATTCCCGAAGGACAGTTTGTGGCGATCACTGGTAGATCGGGAAGTGGCAAGAGCACGCTTTTGTATCAGCTAGGCCTTCTCGATAGACCTACAGCAGGGGAGATATTTTTGGATAATTTAAATGCGACCGAACTATCTGATAATGATCAAACTCGTATGCGCCTACACTCCCTCGGGTATATTTTTCAAGACTACGCGATACTTCCATCTCTTACTGCTCTTGAAAATGTGATGGTGCCACTCCTCATGCAGGGCTTGGAAGAAAAAGAAGCCAAAGAAAAGTCTATCAAAGCCCTCTCTCGTGTTGGGCTCTCTGATCGAATGCACAACTTGCCAAGCCAGCTCTCTGGTGGTCAACAACAAAGAGTCTCTATAGCGCGCGCTATAGGGCATGAGCCAAAGATTATCTTTGCCGACGAGCCAACAGCTAACCTCGATTCTGAAACATCAAAAAACGTTCTGGATGCATTTTTGGAGCTCAACAAAGAAGGGCAAACTATAGTCATGGTAACTCATGAGCCAGAATACTCAGCACTCGCACACCGCATCATCGAACTTCGTGACGGGAAGATAGTAAGTGACGAAATGAATAAATAAAAAGGCAACCAAATTGGCGGCCTTAGTGTTTTGTGTAGATTAAGCACTCAGGTGATCCTTTATCGAAATCTTGTGCAAAGTACTTACGCTATATTCAGAATAGGATAAAGGATTTTTTACAAAGGCAATTTCTGGTGGAGCGATACTAGAATCCTGGTTTTGCTTGCAGACCTCCTCCCGAACTTTTTCAGAGGTAATCTGTATGGGTGTTATACACTCTACTGCCATTAGCATAGTCTCATTTCTCCATCGGATGATTAGTTTGTAATACTTCATTTTATATTTTTCTTTACTTTACACCAAATCTTATCTATGTCAAAAAATAATAGACAAAACACTTTAAGGTATAATATAAGTCATGCAAACATTTATTGAAAAAAATCAAAAGCTTATTATTGGAGTATTTATTTTACTTGGACTATTTTTGCTCGCTAGTACTATCAAGACTTTACGCGAGAGCAAACTCGTAGGATCGGGACTAAATGCTACAAACACAATCATGGTCTCTGGAAAAGGAGAGGTCAACAAGTCTCCTGATACTGCAAAGGTTTCTTTTTCTATAAGAGCTGAAAAGAAAGTTCTCAAAGAAGCACAAGATGAAGTAAGCACTAAGATTGCCAAGATCAAGGCTGACCTTATAGTAAAAGGTGTAGAAGAAAAATACATCAAGACTGATAGTTATACTTCTTATCCGCAGTATGATTACCCACAAAATCGTTGCTACAATGGCGCTTGTCCTGTTCAGAGCCCAGTGCTTCGTGGTTATGAGGTAGCGCATTCTATCACTCTCAATATCAAAGACCTTGATTCTGTAGAAGTAGTGCTCGGAATTTTGGCGACAAATTCTGTAACAGATATGAGTGGTCCAAACTTTGGTTTTGAAGATGACAAAATGATATCTAGAGAAGCAAGAGATCTCGCTATAGATGATGCAAAGAACGAAGCAGAAAAACTAGCAAAGTCTCTAGGGGTAAGATTGGTACGCATAGTTTCTTTCTCAGAAAACGGTGGAGGTTATCCTATGCCAATGTATGCAAAAACAGAGATGGGTGTAGCTATGAACATGGATGCTAGCACACCAGAGATTCCAGTAGGGGAACAAAAGGTCTCTTCAAATGTAACTATTGTTTACGAAATAAGATAGTAAGTTATCAAGTTTTTAAAGTTATAAGGTTCGTAAAGTTGCTTTTATTCTATACTTTATAACTTTATAACTTTTGACTTGACAAAAGGCATTTTCTTTGAGAAAATGCCTTTTGTAATGCCTTCGGGCGTTTTTTAGTAAGAGCAATTATTTCGCCCAAAAGGCGCAAATCCATGAAAATCACACAATTTTTAAAAGAAACAAAAGGTGAGATGAAACAAGTGAAGTGGCCAAGTCGCCGACGCTTGGTAGTTTATACTTTGGTCGTTATTATTTTTTCATTAGCACTCGGATATGTGCTTGGAGCATTTGATACTCTTTTCCAAGCAGGTCTTCGAAGTCTCATACAATAATTATGTCAAAACAAGAACAAACAGGTGTTCGTCACTGGTACGCAATACACACTTATTCAGGTTATGAAAATGCAGTTCTTAGAAATCTCAAGCAACGTATCGAAAGTTTGGGTATTGGAGACAAAATCTTCAACGTAGTTGTTCCAACCGAAAAGAAAATCAAAGTCAAAGGCGGTAAGCGTGTTGAAGTAGAGGAGAAAGTTTACCCAGGTTATGTTTTGGTAGACATGATTGTGGATGATGACTCATGGTATGTTGTTCGTAACACTCCTCGTGTTACAGGTTTCGTTGGAGCAGGTGTTACCCCAGTTCCTCTTACTCAAAAAGAAATAGACTACCTACTCGGACAAATGAATGATGAAAGTGTGGCAAAGCACAACATCGATCTATCTTTGGGCGAAACTATTATCATCAACGATGGTCCGTTCAAGGAGCTTGAAGGAACAGTGAGTGAGGTAGATCAAGAGCGTGGCAAGGTCAAGGTCATGGTCTCACTCTTCGGACGCGAGACACCGGTGGAGCTAGACTTTTTGCAAGTCAAAAAGCTTTAATTTACAAATTTACAGATTCTGGTAGAATACATCCCGTTACGCTATTGCTTCTACTTAGCATTAACACATAAGAAAATATGGCAAAAAATATAACTAAAAAAATAAAGGTTCAAGCTATGGGAGGATCTGCTACCCCTGCTCCACCACTAGGGCCTGCTCTTGGACAAGCTGGAGTAAACATTTCTGATTTCGTTCAGAAATTCAACGCTGCTACCCAAGACCAAAAGGGTGAAAAGCTTGGAGTAAAGATTACAGTTTACGAAGATCGTTCATATGATTTCGTCGTTACTACTCCTCCTGTTGCCGATCTTCTCTTTAAGGCAGCAGGTATCCAGAAAGGCTCTGGTAAGCCTCGCACATCAAAAGCTGGCAAGATCACAAAGGCACAACTCAAGCAAATAGCAGAGCGCAAGATGCCTGATCTAAACGCTAACGATGTTGAAGCTGCGATGAAAATAGTTGCAGGTTCAGCTCGAAGTGCAGGTATCGAAATCGTTGACTAGGCTTACTCTATAAAATAAAAACCTTGCTTCGTATAAAACTACGCAGGGCAAGAAAAAAATCCCTCACCGCTAAGGTGGGAGATTTTTGTTGCAGTTAATACTCTCTTACATAAACCTCAACAATAGCATCGTCACTGTTACCCTTATCTTTTTCCCCGTTTGTACCAGCGGGTCTTTTTTTAAAATATAGACTGCGACTTGGGTCGAGGGTGTATTGATCTACCGGGTAGCCACAAAATTTTATTTCGTCCTCTCCTTTATAGGTAGACTGTATTCTTGTGACGTGTAATTCTTTCACGATCACATTTTCACGAGTCCATTGGTAGAGTTTGCCCCCACCAATATTCCAAATAGTATCTCCCTCTGGAATTTTTTGTGCCATTGCTAATGCCTCCCAGGGATTTTGGGCAATTTTAAAACCCTTTTCATGGAGGTGCTCTGCTGTTTCAGGGTTTGTTGTTATTGCTATGCAAATCCTTTTCGGCAGAGGTCCTTTTAAGGACATAGCCGTAATGCTACCCATGATACAGATACCACCTTCTTTTGTTTTTGGTGTAAAATTCATTTTAAAATCGTCATCTATTACCCATTCTGGCATTTTAGATCCATGACCAATAGTTCCATAGAGATCTGTTGCAACGATAGCATGTATCGGTTTTGTTTTACTCATAAAGTTTTTTTAAAATGTTCAAGTTTTGTTTTCAGGTATAGATTACTTTTTTCTAAGAATAAGTCAAACAAAAAGCCCGCCTAAGCGGGCTTTGGGTCAAACAGCAACAGTGGCCTTTATCGCTGGATGGCACTGATAATCTTTCAGTGTGAAGTCTTCGTACTGAAAGGTAAAAATGTCTTTTACCTCTGGATTTATCAGCATTGTTGGCAGAGGAAATGGTTCTCGAGAAAGCTGAAGATTGACTTGCTCCATGTGATTGCTGTAAATATGCACATCACCAAAAGTGTGGACAAAATCACCAGGGAACATGTTTGTCACCTGAGCTATCATGATAGTCAGCAGTGCATAGGAGGCTATATTGAACGGAACGCCGAGAAATACATCAGCGCTACGTTGAAATAGCTGGCAACTCAACTTTCTTATCGGAACACCAAGATCGTTAAGATCTTTTACTGACATTTTTTCCGTGTAGTGATGACTTCTACCGTTTTTTAATGCCCATAAAATCCTGCGCTCTTCCTCTGAAATTTCATGGGTCTCAAATTGGAATAAGCAGTGGCAGGGCATAAGAGCCATCTTTGGAAGATCCGCTACATTCCAGGCGCTGACGATAAGTCGACGACTGTCAGGGTTTTTCTTGATTTGTTCAATCAGTTCGCTGATTTGGTCAACTACCTGCCCGTCAGTTCCTTCCCAGCTACGCCATTGTTTGCCGTACACAGGTCCCAGGTTGCCGTTTTCATCTGCCCATTCATCCCAAATTTTTACACCATGCTCTTTCAAGTATTTGGTATTGGTGTCACCAGCCAAAAACCACAATAGCTCATGAATGATACTTTTGAGGTGTAATTTCTTTGTTGTCAAAAGAGGAAAGCCTTTTTGCAGATCAAAACGCATTTGGTATCCAAATATGCTGCGTGTTCCTGTTCCAGTACGGTCGCTTTTGTCTGTGCCATTTTCAAGAATGTGTCTCAAAAGATCACGGTATTGTTTCATGTCTGTTTAATTTAAAAATGTTCAAGTTTTGTTTTCAGGTATAGATTACTTTTTTCTGAGAATAAGTCAAACAAAAAGCCCGCCGAAGCGGGCTTTAATTTTAATTAGTCTTACAATTTTCTTTTTGCCAAGCCTCACACTCGTCTTTTGCTCCCCAAAAAAGAGGTAGTGGAACAGGGCCATTTTGCCCGACAACACGATGGTCTCCCTGAGGATCAGGCTCAATAATAGTTGGAAATTTATATTTTTTACCATTTTGTACATCAAAGAAATCCTTAACCAGTTGACTATGTTCTTCAGGGGTAATCTTGCCCTGTTTTTCTAGGCAAGTAAGGTTATCGCAGTCACAAGCTTTGCCATGGCAACGATGCTCAAAAGGTTTACGGACATTACATCCATCACATAAGTTATTTTCCATTTTTAAAATTTTTCTTTAACTTTACTCATTTAAAAGAATTAGTCAAATCTCGTGATTTATTGGCAAAAAATGTTAGAATCACTCTAATGAAAGAACGCTTGGAAAAGGCTATAAAAGAAGCATTGGGGGAGCTTGGGCTCCCTGGTGGGGAGTTTTCTTTGGAGCACCCAAAGGAGCTTGAGCATGGTGACTATATGACCAACGTAGCTCTGATTGTAGCTAAGCAAGAAAATAAGAATCCTATAGAGCTTGCAGGAACTATCGCTGAAAATCTAAAGGTTCAAAATATTGAAAGCTTAGAAAAGATAGAGGTTGCTGGTCCTGGTTTTATCAACTTCACACTCAAGCGAGAAGTATTTGTGAAGAGTTTGCTCGATGCACAAGATCCTGAGTGGGGGAATACTGAGGTTTATAAAGGCCAGAAGATTTTGGTAGAGCACTCTAGTCCAAACCTTTTCAAGCCATTTCACATAGGGCACCTGATGAACAACACTATTGGTGAAGCACTTTATCGTCTTGCTAAATCTTCTGGTGCACAAGCAACACCTATTTCTTTTCCATCTGATATTTCTCTTGGTGTAGCAAAAGCGATTTATATTCTTCTTGAAAAGTATGGAGAAGTGTTAGAAGGAAACGATACAAGCGTTCTTATTTTTGGTGACGCGTATGTTGAAGGTACTAAAAGATATGAAGAAGATGAAAGTATTCACTCTCGTGTAAAAGAAATTGCCGATAATTTGTATGGAGCTGTAGAGTCACCTGAGTTTAAGTTGTTCCAACAATGTAAGACTACGAATATGTTGTACTTTGCTTCAACTGTTGCAGGACTTGGCTCTCATTTTGATAGTTATATTTTTGAAAGCGAAGCGGGGATAGATGGGAAGAAAATAGTCCTAGAAAACACACCAAAAGTATTTACTGAAAGTGAAGGAGCGGTTGTGTATATTCCAGAAGAGGGTAGCAAGCTCCATACCGCTGTCTTTATCAATGGTCAGGGTAATCCTACATACGAAGCAAAAGATATAGGTCTTCTTGATTTGAAATTCTCTCGTTATCAGCCAGATATTTCTATTACTGTCACTGATAATCAGCAAACTTCACACTTTCAAGTAGTAGTAGATGCAGCTGGAAAAATAAATCCCGCATGGCAAAACAATAGTGTGCATCGAAGTCATGGTCGCATGAGTTTCAAAGGCGCTAAGATGTCTTCTCGTTTAGGTAATGTCCCGCTCGTTGAGGATATCCTCTCTACTGTTTCAGAAGAAGTAAAAGAGAAAAATCCTGATGTGTCTGAAGAGGTAGCAAAGCAGGTATCTATCGCTGCTATTAAGTTTGCTATCCTTCGTACACAAGCTGGCAAGGATATAAACTTTGACCCTGAGACTTCACTTTCTTTCGAAGGCGACAGTGGTCCGTATCTACAATACACAGCAGTGCGTGCTGGAGCACTTATCGAAAAAGGTAAAGCATTAAATATTTCTCCGAGCCCTGAGAGCCCAGTGACGGGAACTGAAACGCTTGAGAGGCTTGTTGCGAGATTTCTAGAGGTGGTAGAGAGAGCACAAAGAGAGTGGGCTCCACACTACATAGTGACCTATCTTTTGGAGCTGGCTCAAGAATTCAACTCTTGGTATGGGCAAGGCAAGATAGTAGATGAGGGGGACGTGTCTGGTACAGCCTACCGACTATATGTGGCCTCTAGTGTCCGCCAGAGCCTCATAAACGGCCTCTGGGTCCTCGGCATCGAAACTCCGGAGAGGATGTAGGTTGACAGATGTTTTTATTCTGTTAAAGTCACTCTGAATCAAATTTATTTGTTATGACATTAATATCTGCACTTGAGATTTTTTCTAACCCCTTTGACTTAGAGTTTATGATTGGAGAAGATCAAGGAAAAAAAGATGGTACATTTTGTTTGGCACTAACCAGAGGTCCAGGGCATAATTTTAAACCTGTACTTACCGGAGAGGGATATAAATCTAAGGATGATGCAATTGAGACGTTCAAAAAAGTCTTAGATATTTGTGTTGAAAAAGGAGAAGAAGTATTTTTCGGTAAAAAATCCTCAACTGATACCGTAGGGAAATTATTAAAGACGGTAGGCAACCCAAGTGATACCAAAAAAGAAGAAGCAAAAAATGCATTAACCAACGATATGGTTGAGAAAATAATTTATGACTTAAAAGAGAAAGAAGTTGTCTCAACTTATACAAAAGAATGGGAGAGTGCATTTGCTGCATGAATTTAATGGCCGTATCTCGTAAAGACTTACGG
>JAOAUE010000015.1 GCA_030157745.1 Minisyncoccota bacterium | reverse complement strand
GGGGAGCACT
This sequence comes from Minisyncoccota bacterium, assembly GCA_030157745.1. Lineage (GTDB taxonomy): Bacteria > Patescibacteriota > Minisyncoccia > Phycocordibacterales > UBA9973 > UBA4124. The sequence continues at coordinate 22,586 of JAOAUE010000015.1, read as the reverse complement.
TCGGCAAGCTCAGTGCAAGCTGTAAAACAAAATTATATAATTTGAAACATGTGGTATGTCTATATGCTTTTTTGCGATGAGAAAACTTACTATGTGGGTATTACTACCGACTTAGAGAAGAGAATAAATGAGCATAAAACTAAAGAATCATTTTTCACAAAAAAGTTTTCTCATATAAAACCCGTATACTGTGAAAGATACACAAATCAAACTGAAGCAGCAAAAAGGGAGCAACAACTCAAGGGGTGGAGTCAAGCAAAAAAGCAAATGCTAATCAATGGTGAACTTGGAATAAATGCCTGCCTTGAAGAACTTGAAAGGCTTGCACTGAATTGCTGAAGAATCTCTGAGTATGGTGAAGAAGTTTACCTTGAGTATATCGAAGGGAATCCTACCCGGGGAGCAAAAGAAAACCCTTCCAACCTTATTTTGGTTGAAAGGGTTAACGGAAATCTATTTTATATATTCCGCTTTTTCAAAAAGAAACTCATCTTCTGCCTTGAATACTGTTCTCATGTTGCATTCGAAATCTGCAATGCAACCTTGACCATCTTTATACATCACTTCAAGAATTCTAGATTTTGAATCATGCAATATTGGTTCAATCGCCACATATGTAAAATGACTTAGACTGAACATAAAAAAGTACTGAGCACATACAACAGGAGCAACTTTTACACGACAATGGTTAAGCCCGACTTCTCTTGCCTTCTTTAGTATAGTCCCATAACTAGCTCCCTTAGAGAACCCGAGATCTTTTACTTTAAGTTTAACTAATTCTGCTTCAACATGATCAAGTCCTTCCTCAATTCTGTCAGCACTTTTCTTCAGAAGCTCAATAATACTCCCGAACTTTAAATATTTCGGTAACTGAAGCACTTGAATCGTCCGATCCAGACTCCACTCTCGGAAGTCTAATTTAAGGAAAATTTTAGATGTTTCAATTCCGGTATTTGGATCATAAGTTCCAAATACTTTCTTCTTAGTTTCTGTCGACATTAAAAGAAATGTCTTAAGTGACGAGATAAAGACCTGGTCACCTTTTCTGTAGGCAGTTTTTAACTTCTGCACTACGTCTTTTTGCAGTCCTGTTATTTCAGGGACTACGCCGATGCTTTGTGTCATCAGTTTTGTTTTTAAGTAACACTACTTGGTATTTAGAGTCCACCGTTCATATCTCGGACTTTTTATAATACTATAACAAATCATTACTTTGTCAAGAGTACTGAATTCCAAACATCACTTCGGCAAGTTCACAGTGAGCTTGCCGAACTGCTCAGCGTAAACTGTCCCAAGTTTGGAGCAAAGAAAAAACCTGCAATTAAGCAAGTTTTTTTAAAAAATTTTTTCAATTTTGAAGTACTGGAATCTTTTTCGCATACAATGGTTGCGGAGAAGGAATATTTTCACTTCTCCCTTTCCTATCATCATCAGGCGGGAATCTTTTCTTTTTTAAATCAAAAAAATAATGATTGGGGCCCTCCTCATGATAAAAAAACCAAATATACTGCAAATGTATCCCCTCAACAAAATCAAAACTAACTACTATTTTGTGCAAATTATCCCCTTTACCAGAAAAATAAACAAATTGTTCAAAGTCCCTCAAGGGAAGAGTATTTTCTGTAATTAGTTTTTCTGGATCCATCTCTCTATGTTCTGTCTTACCAAACACAGATTCTTCTACCTGCTCCAAACTTCTAAAACGATCGTCAGACTGCAATAGTTGGAAAAAAGAATAATAACTATCAGCAAGACTGATGGATTGTTTTCTCAACTCCTTCTGCTTATTAAGCAAAAAATTAAACATCTTGGAACAGCGATGATAATCGATACTGAATCTTTTCATATACCAAACCATAAATCGGTTGCGATATGGTTGAAAAAAAATAATCTGTATAACTCTCAAAACTAGAAAAGATAGAACGGCAATTAGAATAACTTTTGATATTAGTTCTTGTTGCATGTGAAATAATTTTCCCCTACTCTACCCTCCCTGATTGACAAAGTCAAGGGATGGTTGTAAGGTAAGGGAAACTTATTTAAATCGTAAATCACCTGTTATGTACAACACAGATGCACAAAAGTTCAAAGATAACGAAAAGTCCTTTGAGAAATATCACGATGCTGAAAAATGGGCTTTAAAAAAGCAAGCAGTGCCTGTTAAGGCTTACAACACTAACATTGTTGGGTATTGGTTTAAATTTCCTGATGGAAGCCTTGCTTCCGTTGATCCTGCCTTTGGTTTACCTCATGTAAAAATATTAATTGAGGACACAAATGCAAAGGTAGAACCTGTTACACCTTCTGTGGTATAAACTATGTCTCACTTAATTAATGAATAAAGCCGTCAATTAGAAATTTTTGACGGCTTTTTTATTCCCCTAAACTCATTCGAGCATCAAAGTTCGGAGCATATGTAATACCTATGGTGTTACAAAAGAAAAAAGAATCATACTATGATTCTTTTTTGTGGACTTATCTCCCTAAGTAAATCTCCTTTTCCAAACAGCAATAGCCTGCTTCAAAGAATTAAGGAAAACAAAATAGTAAAAACAGAAAGCTAATACTATCGAAAACCAGCATAAAATTTTAACGATTAAGGGTTCAAGCGTCTGATCGTTACTTTTGAATACACAATACCCAGCACCTGCAAATAGTATAGCCACAAATAGAATGTAGATGCGAGTTTCAATAATCTCGCGTTTAAGTTCTTTCTTTGAGAGAGAAAATAAAACTCTTAAGTTAGAGTAACTATTAAATTTATACATAATTATTTATTTTTTACACTATATAGTATTTTGTAAAGATGTCAAACCCTTTCGAACATCACTTAGGCAAGTTTATATTGAGCTTGCCGAACTGCTCAGTGTAAACTCCGCCAAACTTTAAGCGGGTTATATCAAAATTTTTAAAAATAAAAAGCCTGCTATCGAGGCGGCTTTCGTTATCGGGTAAAGGTTAATTTTTTAAGACTAACACTGTTCTGTTTATTGAATCTGCGTACAGCTCTTGCTAGTCTTCCACCCTTCATAGTGTTATTGCTGAGTTGCCCGGGCAATAGTGGTAGTTTTTTATTTTTTTTCATATAACTATTTATTTACAAATTTTCCTCTACTCTACCCTCCCCGATTGACAAAGTCAAGGTGAGGTTGTAAGGTTGGGGAAACAAAAAAAATATAAGATGAGAATAGTATTTTTAATGATTTCATTGGTCGTTATGGGAGTATGTTTTTTAGCAGACCCTAAGCCTATCCCCCAGCCAAGAATAATTACAGGTATCGTTGCTTTTGTAGTTTTCAGTCTTTGTGTAGTGTTAGAAATCAGAGCGCATCAAAGAAAACAACGGCAAATAGCAGAGTTTAAAGATGGCCTGGTAAAGCTATCCCGGAGTTTCGATCGGTACCTAAAAAAAACTACTGGCGTATAAACTTATTGAAGACCCTGCTGAGGGGTCTTTTTATTATCCCAAACTGATTCGAACATCGTCCCAAGTTCGGAGCACTTTTTTGAAGCTTATTTTGTAATGGTTATTTTTGATACCTTTCTAGGAGTTCGAACCTATGATAATATTTCAACATGAAAACACTAAAATGTGATTTGTGCGAAGTAACAGCAGAGGGAGAAACTTTCGAGACTTGGATGCAAAATCTAATGCCTCATTATATTGAGACTCATGCTGATGTTATGAAAACATCTACCCCAGAAGACCAACAGAAATGGATGACTGAAAATAAAGCACGATTCGAAAACGCATAGTCCACAAAATATATAAAGATAAAAAGCACCATTATGGTGCTTTTTATTACCCCAAAATCATTCGAACATCCCGCCAAACTTTGTATGCACAAACTTTAAGCGGGCAGGCTGTCCCAAGTTCGGAGCAAATAAAAAACCACAATTTATATATCGTGGTTTTAAAGAAACATTGTTTTGTTTAGGAAGTTAATTGAAAATTTCATCCAAATCATTTGGATAAAAAGAAATATCAAAACCTTTTTTGATACCTACTTCTTTCCATAGAGAATAGATCTTTTTATAATCACTTAGATTTTTGTTATGGATTTCCTTTCTCTTTGTAACAAAAAAATCTGCCACTCCTTCACCCTTTTGCCCTAATTTTTTGATTTCAATTTCTGGATCAATAACCTTTTTCTGAAAAATTTCCTCAAAATACCACTGAAAAGATTTCTCATCTCTACCTAAGCCCGAAGCATAAGTTAGACATATTTCATTGTACATTTGAAAAAATTCCGCTTCTGTTGCTTTTTGAATGTTATTTTCAATATTACTTGCCCATCTCCATGGGTTATTAAAACCTAGATATCCTAAACGATAGTGTGGGTTTCCCATTTTTTTAATTTCCCCTACTCTACCCTCCCTGATTGACAAAGTCAAGGGATGGTTGTAAGGTGAGGGAAATAAAAAAATAACAATGAGTATACCTCCTCCTGCTAAAAAAGAGATGTTTTGCCCGATCCTTCAGAAGATTATTTACAGAAATGGAAAGAACTTTTTAACTCTATTGATCCAAAATATATTCATGCCTATAAAAAAGGAGACCCTGAGTTTCCCAGCGAATATAATATGGAAATGGATAAATCACGTCTTGAAGACGCCTGCAATCTAGATGTTCAATTGTTTATAAGGCTTGAGTCGGCGGATTATTTAAATTACTATGGTAATGAAATATACTGCTGTCTTCAAAACGATTCATTTGCATCTGGCTGGATTAAAGAATTTGATGAAAACATGGATACTGTAGAAAAGGTGACGTGGGAGAAGATGTATTCTCAGATTGTTGATAGAAAAAATCAATACACAAAAAGAATACCTCCTCCACCAATGAAAGAAGGGTAAAAGTTACAAAAGAAGGTCATCACTCACCTTCTTTTTTTATTTGATACTTAATTTAAAATCCTCTCAGTTCTTGGATTAAACTAGGAAGTGATATATCAGTTTTACCACCTCAGCTCCGCCAAGGATACGCTGGACAAGTCAAAGTTACGTCAATACACAATCGGAGCAAAGATAATACTTTGGGTAATACAAAAGAAAAAAGCACCCCTTTGGTGCTTGTAAAAAATTTGATTTATTTTAAGAAAACTGATCATGCTCATCTCCTACTTCCTGCTTAGGATAACTGGCCACCTTTTTCATTCTTCTTAAAATCTCTGTTTCGAGCTGATTAATATCATGAGGACTTTTTCCTCCTTGTAGCTCAACAGCTCTTTTGTAAAACTTTAACAAATCTGTATCAGCAGTATTTGCTAAAGTTGTTGCGTCCATACACATAGGCTATAAGTTTTTAGTTTTATTTTCCCCTACTCTACCCTCCCAGATTGACAAAGTCAAGGGATGGTTGTAAGGTTAGGAAAACTTTTGATATGAGCGGTAATTTTGAACAAAAAGAGTTTGAAGTACTATGCAAAGAACATAGAAAGTATATAGAGGAGATTCGTTTTAGGTGGCTACCAAATAACCAAATAGAATCAACTCGTGTATACGAAATTATGTATCCCCATGAACAAGAAAGGGTTCATCAAAAAATATCAGAATGGGAAAAGTACATAACTCCTATTTCTGAAGCGTGGTGGAAAGAACGAGGGTACGGTGTCGTTTGGCCTGAAAATAATACCGACCCTGTTGGCTACTACAGACTCAAAGATACTTAGCTGTTGGTTTTCAATTCAACAGCTTTTTTATTACCCTAAACTTTTATAGTCAAAAAAGCCTAGCAACAATAGCGCCTTTTTGGTATATAATTGTTTTATGAATTTAGAGGGAAACTTAGCTAACGACCAAGAAGGTGCTGGGCAGAACAACCTAGAAAAAGAGACTGGCTGGACTAAGCTAGAAAATCACAAATTTGATGAAAATAACTTTTATAGGATAGTAGACGAAAAAGGCTTTGAGGACTTTTTGAAAACAGGGCTTGTAAAGAGCTCAGCAACAGGAGATGCTCCTAATTTTGTAGAGGATATAAACATTGGAGGTAGACCAACAGCCTTCCCTTCTTTTAGTAAGGGTGCTCCTGGCTTGTCATATGCAAAGAAAGGCTCAGATAACTATATATTTGAGTCCGAAATTCCTATGTATAAAAAAGGAGACATACATCCTACTACAGGATTTCCTATCAGGAGTAGGCACTGGGCATATAGGCCTATTGACCAAGAAACTGGTGAAGTGATAAATGAAATACCTGCAAACATGATAAAAAATATATACAAGATAGATCCGGAAGGCTCTTTGTATATAAAAAAGTAAAACAACAAGCTATATATATTAAAGGGTGCTATATTGAAGTTATATGAAAAAAATAATAATTGCGGTTGTTTTGATAGTAGCAGTATTTTTCTTGACTCGTTTTAATAACAAAAAGGCTATACCAGTAGTTCCAAATATACAAATTGGTTGGCAGGCTTTTGAAAACAAAGATAAAGACTTTGGAATTTTGTATCCAACTGGGTTTTTAGTAAACGAAAGTACAGACGGTGGGTTTTATAGCGAACTAGATCTCTATACTCTTTCAATAAAAGCCCCTGATAACTACCAGCAAGGCACAGATCTAAATGTTGCTACAGTTATAGTCTCAGTGAGCGACACAACCTCAAAATGTTTCTCTTCAAACAGTACCGACATGGATATGACCGAGACTAAATCTATAAACGGCAAAGTGTTTAACTACAACCCCAAGCAACCCTTCGATGACAACGCCATGGGCGGACAAAGAGGCACGAGTTCTATTTTTTCTACTGTAGAGAACGCTAAGTGTTACAGAATTCAAAAACTAATAGGTTATAGAGACTTGAGAGGATTTGCTGAACCACCATACCCTCCACACTTTGATGAAGTAGACGCCAATAAAACACTAGAGGGAATAATTGGAAGCTTCAAATTTCTATAATCTTTAGCGTGTTATAATATACCAATATGACTAAAGAAAGGCTTTTGATGTTGTACTTGGTGGGCCAAAGTATAGTTTAAAAACAATCTTATGACTGGAACAGAGGAAGTAATAAATCAGCTCGGCGCACTATCTTACGGAGGGATTTGGGTAGTTTCTTTTTTATCAAACATTGTTATTCCTATCCCTGAAGAAATAGTTCTTTTGGCACTAGGGTACCTTTCGGGGACTGGTGTTGTAAACGGATACATAATCATACCTATAGTTATAAGCGCCCTTCTGGTTAACGACCTGATACTTTACCTACTATCGAAACATGGTAGTAAGCTAACTAACTTTTTGTACACAAAATTTTTCGCAAAAAGACTAGAAAAAAAAGGAAACTTTATCAACAATATCAGCACGAGAAAAATAATATTTTTCTCTAGATTTTTAATGCAACTTAGATTTCTCGGACCATTTCTAGCTGGCTCTAGAGGTTTCCCAAAAAAGGACTTTTTGAGATATAACCTTTTCGCTCTACTCATATATGTACCGCTTTATATCGGACTTGGTTGGTATTTTCATAGTCGAGTCCTACTGATAATCAAAGATGTTGGAATAGCAAAAAATATTTTTCTTATGGTTCTGGCCAGTGTAATAATCTTTGCCATAATAAAGGCTTCTTACCGATCTGTTTTCAGAAAAATAGGGATTGACTTAAATTAGCAAATATGCTATTATCATAGTACAAAAAGGGCTTCTCGAAACACGTCGATTCTTTAGGTTTTATTTTGTATATTATTCGTTATAAACCAATTCTATGACAGGTACAATCAAAAAGATTACTGAAAAGGGCTTTGGTTTCATTACAGCAGAAGGACTAGCGAAGGATTTATTCTTCCATAGTAACGCTCTTGTTGGAGTATCATTTGATGAGCTCCGCGAAGGTGATTCTGTAAGTTTTGAAACAGAAAACTCTCCAAAAGGAATGAACGCTGTAAACGTACAACGCGCATAACCAAAACAAAAACTGCCCCTTAAGGGGCAGTTTTTGTTTTGAGTGTTTTATTTATAAAGTAGCATCTACACTAGAAGAGCCTGTATCTGATGAACTAACTGAGCTAGAAGAGCTTGTCGGCAAGCAAGCTTTTTTGTCAGTGTCAAAAGTCTTCCAAGCTGTTCTACGAGCTGTATTCCATGTACTGCGAGCAGTTTTTACTGATGTTTTAAATGCTTGATCAGCAGCTTTGACCGCAGTTCGGCGAGCTGTTTTGTCTGTTAGATCCCAAGCTGCCATAAGAGCAGTTTTACGAGTAGTATAAGCATTTTTTACACTTAGTGCATAAGCATCATGCCCTGCAATAAGAGAGTCTTCTCTTTTACCTACGGCTGTTTTTATACAAGCCATTTGTGTAGCATCTAGAGTGATTGAAGAAGAGTTCTTGCGATCTTCTTGTCTGTCTTCTCTCCTATCTTCTCGGCGAGTTTCACCATTTTCAGTTGCAAAAGCAAACGGCGCAATGCCCAACATAATAGCGAGAGTCGATCCTAAAATAATGTTTTTCATAAAGTTTATCCTAATTTAACTTATTTAATACTAATAATACCAACTAACATTATATCAGACGAGCTTGAAGTAGTGGGTATTACCTTGACTTATAGCTCTTGTGATAGTATAGATAAGCTTATAAATATGAAGAAAATACATAGATTTTTAATAGAAGCCCTGCCTCAAAAAGAGCTTTTTACCCTAGAGGATAGGAACTTCGTACATCAAATAAAAAATGTACTTAAGTTTTCTGTCGGTGAGGAGATTGTTTTGTTCTCCCCTTTTGGAAATGATTTTAAATGCAGAATTAATGCTATAGAAAAAGACGGTATTGATTTTGAAGTTATTGAAGAGATTGAAAAAATAAAAATTCCGAGATCTGTCATAGCCTGCATAAGTATTGTAAAAAAAGATAACTTTGAGCTAATAACCCAAAAACTAGCAGAGATCGGCGTAGGTACTTTGATACCGATACTATCCGAAAGAACTGTAAAACAATCTCTAAATATAGATAGGCTTGAAAAAATAAGCATTGAGGCACTTGAACAAAGTGGGCACTCAAACAAAATGACTATTTGTGAGCCATTAAAACTACAAGAGGCGTTGAAGCAAAATAAAGAGAAACTCTCTATTTATTTCGATATGGAGGGAGCTAGTACTGAGCAAGGCCTAATCGAATGTTTTTATATTGGGCCAGAGGGCGGTTGGAGCGAAGAAGAAAAAGATTTGTTTAAATCTTTTGATATAAAAGCTTGTTCTCTGGGTGCAACTACACTGCGAGCAGAAACAGCTAGTATTGTAGCGAGCGATAGGCTTATTTGGGGGTAACTTTTCTTAAGAAAGTTTTGCGATGGAGTAAAGAGAGTCCAAACTTTTTCATAGCCTTATAGTGGACTTTTGTTCCATAGCCTTTGTTTTTATCCCATCCGTAGATAGGATGCTTTTTATGAAAGAGAAGCATCTTTTGATCACGAGCAACTTTGGCGATTATCGAAGCTAGAGAAATTATCTTTTCTTTTTGATCTCCTTTTATAATGGTCTTTTGATTTTTGTAGATACCTGGCGCCCTAAGAGCTCCATCGAGCAAGACTGTGGTTTCTTTTGGATCTAAAGATAAATCTTTTAGTGCGGTTGCAATACAGTCTCGAAGAGATTTTGATATACCGTTTTTATCAATAAAGATGTTGCTTTTGTAGGCGATACTAAACTTTATCTCCCCTCTTTTTTCCATTTCTAAAAAACTTTTGTACCAAATGTTACGAGACTTTTCACTCATCCTTTTGGAGTCAGTAAATTTGAGATATTTTAGTTTTTTGTAATCTTTATATAAAATAGCACAAGCGCAAACTGCCACTGGACCTGCTACTGGCCCTCTACCGACTTCGTCTATGCCGACTATCCATTTCATACATATATAATAACAAAAACCGCCTTTTCCGTTAGGATAAGGCGGTGTTTCTCACATTTTCTTAACTCTCTTTAGTTTACAGAAGGTACTTTAAAGATTATTTAGCTGAGCGATAAATCGGCTCAAGATTCGGCTTCGGGGCTCAGTGGCCTTACGGGACCAAAATTAATTATTAATTTTTGCGCCTCCACCTAGAATAACTAAAACTTCTTTAAGATTAATCCTACTCCTTCCTTATTTTCTGTCAAGTATTTTTGAAGTGGCTAAATTGTTATAATCAAGGTTCATGAGCTTCGTCCACCTCCACACACACAGCCACCCCACAGGAAAGCTTGGCTTTAATAAAAGCACAAGCTTCCTACGGGGCGAGAAGGGGTTTATTGATATTTATCTTACGCACCAAATATGAGTAACAACTTTGTACATCTCCATACGCACAGCCACTATTCCCTCTTAGATGGTATGAGCAAGATCCCTGATCTAGTCAAAAAGGCCAAAGACTTTGGCATGCCAGCCTTGGCGCTCACTGATCACGGCGTTCTATATGGAGCCATAGAATTTTATAACGAGTGCAAAAAAGCCGAGATAAAGCCTATCATCGGTGTCGAAGCCTACATAGCCGAAAGAAGTTATCTAGACAAAGAGTCTTCTTTGGATACAAAGCGCTACCACCTAACACTCCTTGCCAAAAACAATGCTGGGTATAAAAACCTGATGAAACTTGTCAGCATTTCTCACCTAGATGGGTACTATTACAAACCTCGTATGGACCTAGATCTGATAGAAAAACACTCTCAAGGTCTGATATGTCTTTCAGGTTGTCCAGGGAGTAGATTTATCCAACATCTAAAATCTGGCAATAAAGAAGAAGCTACTCTTTTGATAAAAAGATATATAAAAATATTTGGCAAAGAAAATGTTTTTGTTGAAATCATGTATCACGAAGATGTCAATTGGTATATTCCTCTTATCCCGCAAATTATAGATGTAGCTAAAGAGGTAGATTTACCAATAGTTGCGACATGGGATTCGCACTATTTAAATGAGGAAGACAAAGAAGCCCACAACACTCTCCTAGCTATCAACACCAATAATCAAAACTTCAAGTTTGGTGGCAACTATTCTTTTATCGGTCCAGAAGAAGCGCAAAAGATCTTCTCTAGTATCCCTCAGGCTACAGAAAATACTTTGAAAGTTGCGGAGATGGTAGATCTTGAGATAGAACTTAGTCCATGGAAATTTCCTACCTACCCTATAGAAAATGGAGAAAGCTATGATTCAGAGCTCCGAAAAGCGGTAGAAAAAGGATTGACGGAGCGATCTTACGACAAAACACCAGAGGCACTAGAGAGAATAGAGTTTGAGCTAGAAGTTATAAAAAACAAAGGTTTTTCATCTTACTTTTTAGTTGTGGCAGACTTGGTTAAGTCAGCTCGAGAAATGGGTATCTATACTAACACTCGAGGTTCCGCAGCAGGCTCTCTAGTCTCATACCTCTGTGGTATTACCACAGTTGATCCGCTAAAATACGGGCTTCCCTTTGAAAGATTTTTGAACCCACTGCGCCCTGGTATACCTGATATTGACCTTGATATTGCTGATGATAGGCGCGATGACCTTATAAACTATGCCAAGCGTAAATATGGCGAAAAAGCTGTAGCTCAAATCTGTACCTTTGGAACTATGGCTGCTCGAGGTAGTGTTCGTGATGTTGCGCGTGCTCTTGGGTATCCATATAGCGTTGGAGACATCGCGGCCAAACTCATCCCTATGGGTAGCCAAGGTTTCCCTATGACGATAGATCATGCTCTCGAGATAGAGCCTGACTTAAAAAAACTTTATGAAGAAGATAGACCAACAAAAGAAGTCATCGATCTAGCAAAAAAAATAGAAGGTAATGTCAGGCATATATCCATACACGCTGCCGGTGTAGTCATCGCCCCTACCCCAGATATCACTGACTATACCCCTGTTCAGTATGACCCAAAGGGTGAAAATAAAATCATCACTCAGTACGACATGTTCTCTGGTGGGCGCGATGGTGTGGTCAACCTTCCAAAATTCGACATGCTAGGGATTCGCAACTTGCAGTTTATCTCTGGTGCTATAGAGCGCATAGAAAAAATCCGCGGTATCAAGGTAGATATCGACACTATCCCACTCGACAATCCCAAAGTTTTTGAAATGCTCTCTCGCGGAGAAACAGTCGGGGTTTTCCAGATGGCTGGAGACGGTATGACTGCATACCTACGAGACCTACGACCAAGTAAAGTCGAAGACCTGATGGCCATGGTGGCGCTATATCGACCAGGACCGATGGACGTGATCCCAGAATATATCAAACGCAAAAACAACCCTTCACTAGTGACCTACCTAGACCCGAGAATGGAAAAATATCTCGGAGCTTCTTATGGGCTTATCGTTTATCAAGACGACTTGTTATTTAGTTCTATAGAGCTCGCTGGGTATGACTGGCTAGAAGCGGACAAATTCCGAAAAGCTGTTGGAAAGAAGATCCCAGCAGAAATGGCTGCCCAAAAAGAAAAACTCCAAAAAGGTATCCTGGCTAATGGTCAAACACAAGAATTTGCCGACATGCTCTGGAAACTCTTTGAGCCATTCCAAGCTTATGGATTTAACAAAGCTCACGCAGCTAGCTATGGAATGGTGGCTTACAAAACCGCATATCTCAAAGCCAACTACCCTGCTGAATACATGACGGCTTGTATGACTGCTGAAAGCGGTGATATCGAAACTTGTAGTGAGTATATAGAAGAAGCCAAAAAGATGGGCTTTGCCATATTGCCTCCAGACATAAACGAATCTTTCTCCGACTTTACTGTAGTTGTTGAAAACGGCGAAGTAACAAACAAAATACGTTTTGGATTAAACAACATCAAAAACTTTGGTGAGGAGATAGGAAAGGCTATTATTTTGGAACGCAAAAATCGTGGACCTTTTAAAACTATAGAAGAATTTTTAGAAAGAATCACTCATAAAAACCTAAACAAAAAAAGTTTGGAGGCTCTTATCATGTGTGGGGCTATGGATTCTATGGGAGATCGAAATGTCCTACTGAGTAACATAGAAGAGCTTTTGGCTTTTAGGAAAAACCTGATCTCTATAAACGAAAATCAAAGCGCTTCTTTATTTGAAACTCTCGATAGCAAACCGATGAGTATTCTAAGTCTTAGAAGCTTTGAAAACGCAACTATGGAACAAAAGCTCTCTTGGGAAAAAGAACTTTTGGGTCTTTATATTTCTGGACACCCCCTTGATGCATTTGATGACAAACTACAAAGATCTACTAGCTCCATAAAAAGTATTTTGAACAGAAACATAGAGCCTCAAACTAGAAAATACAACAATCAAAGCAAAAAAGAGATAATAGTCGCTCATATAGATAAAGCCAAAATTATCATGACCAAAGCAGGTAATAAAAAAATGGCCTTCCTAAACATACAAGACAAAACCGGCACTATAGAAGCCGTAGTCTTCCCAGAAACATTTGCCAAGCTTGGTGCTAGTATCAAAGAAGGTACAGTTGTAGCGCTAGAGTGCTCACCTGCTGAACGTGATGGCAAAAAGAGTCTGCTAGTAGAAAATCTGAAGGTTTTGTAAAAATTTGACTATTATCTTTTTAGGGGTAAAATATAGGTCAAACAAACCCATTGTTCTATGGAGCAAATTATTACTGTTTTAAAGGTAATAGAAGAGCCAAATCATATTGCTGATGAAGAAAAGGATTCTGTTTCAGCATTTTGGGAAGTTAGACTTTCTTACCTTAAAGGTATTACAAAAACCCCAAAAGAGGGCCTTCTTGTTATTAGAGTTGCGTCTCCTAGGCATATTTTAACTGGAAAATATAAAGTAACTGATTTTTTTAATAAGAGACCGGTCTATGAGCCTGCAGTCTAATAACAAAAATACCACGCATTGCGTGGTATTTTTGCTTTAGAAATAAATCCAACTTTTATTGATTTTCGATCTTATCCATAATAGCTATAACTTCCCTAGCATACGTTGGAACTACACTTGGTGGGTTATAAGTCTCAAGGATATCTTTAACACTCTTATTGTCGTAATAACGAGCAGTCTTTGGATTGTTACCTCCTAGATTTGTCGCCATTACTTCGATAGCATGATTATAGCTCTTAAAGCTGATTTTACATGACCCCCAACCAAAGGCACTGTAAGATACGCTTTTACATGCATATTTACCTCCGGTTGATTCGCGAACCGCAATTGCTGGTATAAGTCGCCAATCAGGAACACCATGTTTTTCTGCTTCAAGCACCATTTTCATACCATAACCTGCAAGTGGCATACCACCCTTTGCAAAGTAAGCATCGATTTTAGCAGCTTTCTCCTCTCTTTCCACTTGGAGCGCTTTTTCTTGTGTTGACAGAGCTTGGTCGTCCGCTACAGTTGCCACAAACTGGTCCACACTAGCGGTAAAGCTTGATAGGGACAGTGAGCTAGCAATCATAGGGATAACGATAAATGATCGAAGTATTTGTTTTGTTTTTGTCGAATTCATATTTTCCGGTTGAGCTCCGGAGGAACACCGTGACGGGATACTCTCCTTATATAAATCAAAATTGATCTCTATAGAAGCGAAAATCCGTTAACCAATAAGTCAACGGATTTACTCTTATATATTAGCACAAAGGAGCTTTTCTGTCAATGGTTATACAACAAAAAATAGGTGTGTCAAATATAAAAAACCCTTATTTTATAAGGGTTTTTTAGAACATAATCATTGACAAATAATCAAGAAAATTGTCTTATAAAGCTATAACCAAAGGCTTTTTGTTATTTGGCCTGAATTTGGTCAGAAATACCAGAAACCATTGAAACTACTTGCTCTTTTAGCCGGGCTTCCATTTCTTTAAATAGGTATGTTGCCTCTTTTTTGTACTCAACTAGTGGCTCTCTCTGCCCATAAGCTCTTAATCCTACAGCTTGTCTAGTATGTTCGAGGGTATCTATATGCTCAACCCAAAGAGTATCCACAGTGTAGAGTATTATTCTACGGATAGTGTCCCAAAGAGCTCCATCTTCTATGGTTTTGAGCTTTTCGTCTATGATCTTATCCAGTTCGGTTTTATCCCCTAGCTCATAAAATACGCTTTTTACATGCTCTATATCTCCTTCAACCATAGCTCGTCGCCTCTTGTAAATAATATCTCTTTGGAAAGACAAAACAGTATCGTACTCCAGTGTATGCTTTCGGGCATCAAAATGAAAACCTTCTATTTTCTTTTGGGCCGACTCTAAAGCTGAAGAAACAAGCCTATGAGTGATAGGTTGGTCAGCCGGAACCCCAAGGCGCTTCATCATACCCTTTATTCTCTCTGAACCGAAAACTCGCATTAACTCATCTTCCAAAGAAACATAAAACTGTGTTTCGCCAGGATCCCCTTGTCTTCCAGCACGACCTCGAAGCTGATTGTCGATACGCCGAGCCTCATGTCTTTCAGTACCTATAACAAAAAGCCCACCAAGAGACTTAACCTCTTCTTGCTCTTCTACAGAAGAAGGATTGCCTCCGAGGATAATATCCACTCCACGACCTGCCATGTTGGTAGCGATGACCACAGAGCCTTTGCGCCCTGCTTGAGCTGTCACTGTTCCTTCTGATTCATGGTTTTTTGCGTTCAGCACTTGGTGTGGGATACCGGATCGTTTGAGATAGGCAGAGAGGAGTTCGTTTTTTTCGACAGAGACAGTACCTATGAGCACTGGTTGCCCTTTGGCATTTAGCTCTTTGATCTTTTTTGCTATAGCTTCAAACTTACCTTCTTCGGTCATAAAGATAAGGTCATTGTTGTCTATTCTTTGAGATGTCCTGTGTGTCGGTATAGAAACTACTGGAAGTGCATAAACCTTCATGAATTCTTCTTCAGAAGTTTTGGCTGTCCCCGTCATTCCAGAGAGTTTTTTGTAAAATTTGAAATAGTTTTGATATGTTATAGAAGCAACAGAGCGTGTTTCTTGCTCTATTTTTACTCCTTCTTTAGCTTCTATGGCTTGGTGAAGACCTTCACTCCAACGACGCCCAGGTTGCATACGCCCAGTAAAAGGATCCACTATCACCACTTCTCCGTCTTTGACTAGATAATCTTTGTCTTTGATAAATAGAGCTTTTGCTCTGACAGCAGTTTCAACATAGTGAACGTATTTGACGCTCTCTTGAGTATACATGTCTTTGATCCCAAGGATCTTTTCGACACGAGTGATACCTTCGTCTGTCAGACTGATAGCTCTTTGCTTCTCATCAACTACATAGTCTTTGTCTTTTTCTAAGCTGTCAGCTACTGATTTTACTGTTTTATAAAGAGACTCAGAATCTCCAACAGCTGAAGAGACGATAAGCGGAGTACGTGACTCATCTATAAGTATAGAGTCTACCTCGTCTACCACAGCATAAAAATGCTCTCTCTGTTTTAGGTCGTCTTTTGTTTGCACGAGATTGTCACGCAAATAATCAAAACCAAACTCACTGTTTGTTCCATATGTAATATCAGCCTGGTAGGCTTCTTTGCGAGAGCAAGGCCTCAAAAGCTCTCTAACAACCTTGAAAGAACCCTCCTCGTCGCGCTCTTCATCCAACTTCTCTTCTACTTTTTCAGAAAACTGATTTGGGTCATAAACAAAAGAAGTATCTTGTCCATTGATAACAGAAACAGAAAGTCCCAAAAAGTCGTATATCTGCCCCATCCATGTTGCATCTCGGCGTGCCAAGTAGTCGTTGACTGTCACAACATGAACACCTTTACCTACTAAAGCATTCAAATATACAGGAAGTGTTGCAACTAGAGTCTTTCCTTCCCCTGTTCGCATTTCGGCGATCTTGCCTTCATGTAAAACCATCCCTCCAATAAGCTGAACATCGTAGTGTCTTTTACCACTTACCCTCTTTGAAGCTTCTCGTACGAGAGCAAAAGCACGAGGAAGAAGAGCATCCAATGACTCAGTCTTGGCGCGCTCTTTCAAAGTGGCTGTTTCTTTGGGAAAGTCAGCGTCTAGAAGCTTTGAAATCTCTTCTTCCAAAGAATTGATCTCTTTTACAGTACTTTTGTACTTGTTTATTTGACCTTTATCAAAAAGGCCTTGCAAAAATCCTAACGCCATAAGGAGTCCATTTTACCACAAAAGCCCTCTTTTTTCCAGACGCAAAAACACCCGCCAAAGCGGATGTTTTTGTAAGTGGAAAGAGAGTGTTAAAAAAGGATTACGCCTTCTTTTTCTTTGAAGCTTTCTTAGCTGCTTTCTTTACAGCTTTCTTAGCTACTTTCTTTTTTGCTGCTTTTTTCTTTGCTGCCATAAAAATGAAATAGATTTATTTTTTTAATGTTGTGATGGTCGACCGTGAATTTATGATACGCGTTATCATCACATACAATAATTATCTCGCGTATACTCTTCACATGCAATATTTTTTTTATAAAAACTGTGGATAACTTTTTATTTTTTTAAAAAATATTTTTTATAAATTTTATTTTTGAAAATTATTTTTTGTTTTTATAAAAAGTTTTTATAAAAATAATTTTTATTTTTTACAAATTTTTATTTCAGAAAAAGTAAACAAAAAAATCCGCAGTTACGCGGATTTTTTTGATGTTGTTGTACTCATAAGCCGAATTCTGTTTTAGTGATCATTTATCTGGGAGTGTTGTTGCCAACACCCTCAAGCGACACTCCACGCGCAGAGCGCGCGAAAGTCAAAAGTTCATAAAGTTATAAAGTTCATAAAGTGAGCTACATTGCGACTTACTTTACGAACTTTACAAACTTTCAACTTTATAACTCGCGCGTGCTCCGCACGCGACACGGTCTTGCACACGGATAGACATTTAGCCGTTTCAGCCTAACTAAATAGGATCGTTTCTGTTCGCAGCCCTATGCTTGCGCACGATGGGTATTACCCACTACCTTCTCGCTTTTTAACGAAGTGTGTTCGGACTTTCCTCCGCGTCAGACGCGGCGATCATTCGGTACAACAAAGACAATATATACCTTTTATTTTAAATAGCAACTAAATAAAATTACTTACTAACTGAAAAATAAAACCTAAAATTAAACAAATAAGACCTACATTTGCTAAACATTGGATTTTTTTATTAGCTTTTATTTCTTTTTCGGATAAACCGTCTTGCAACAAAAGAGTAGGTGGTTCATTAAATTTTGAAGGTAGTCCGTATCTAAACAACAAACACGCACCTACAATATCAAAAATTAAACCTATACTATTTAAAATTGAGTTAGACACTTTACGCCTCGCAGTTAAGACACAAAGCGTCTTCGTTTGCCATTATAACTTTTGGCTTCTTAGCTGACTCTTGCTCTTGGAGCTTCTTTCGGCCAAATTGTTGCGCTGCATTCATAGAGTGTTGGTAGTAGAGAGTCTTGATCCCCTTTTCCCACGCATAGAGGTATAGAGAGTTGAGATCCTTGGCAGAGATAGCTGGGTCTATCATGATGTTTAGAGATTGCGCTTGATCAATATACTTTTGTCTATCAGCGGCTTGCTCAATGATGACCTTTTGCTCTATTTCACTAAATGTTCGGAAAACTTTCTTTTCTTGTTCTGTAAGGAAATCCAGGTGTTGAACAGAACCATCGTTGTCTCTGATACTGTTCCAAACGTTGGCTGTATTTTGACCTTTTTCTTCGAGGAGCTTTTCGAGTATAGGATTGCGAAGTGTTACCTTCATCTTGTCGACGTCTTTTACAAAGATGTTACTCATGAGAGGTTCTATACATTGAGAGACTTGACCCAAGATAAATGCGCTTGAAGTAGTAGGAGCAATAGCAAGGAGAGTAGTGTTGCGACGACTATAACCTTTCAAAACTTCTGGCTCACCGTATTCTTTGGCCATTTCTTCTGAGGCCTTATAAGCTTTTTCTTTTATTAGGGCAAAGATTTCATTGTTTAGTATTGAAGCTTCAGCGCTTTCAAAAGCGATATTGTTCTCTTGCAAAAAGCTGTGCCAGCCCAAAACTCCTAATCCAAGAGCTCGGTGCTCTTTGGCAAACTTATGAGCGCGTTGCATAAAATAAAACGCTGACTGCTTTTGAGGATCTTCGCTATCTCGGAAACTTTCCAGTCTCTCTACAAATTCACCGATAACAGTATCGAGAAACATTGTTAGAGTTTCTACTGCATCTGTATCCTTCCAATCATGATAGTGACGGAGGTTAATAGAAGAAAGACAGCAAACAAAAGAAAGTTCATCATTTGTTGGAAGAGCAATCTCAGAACAAAGGTTGCTACCGTGGATTCTTAACCCCTTATCTTTATAAACATCAACAGTGTTATTGTTCACAGTATCACTAAAGAGTATGTACGGATATCCTATCTCTGTACGGCGCTGGATAATCTTTGCCCAAATCTTTCTCTTTTCTTGATCGCCATCCACCATAGCTTTGAGCCATTCATCCCCCACCGTTACAGCATAAGTAGACTCTTGGATTGGGTGACCCTCTTTTCCTATATTTAAAAACTCTTCTATGTCACCGTGTTCAACAGGAAGATACGGTGCGCAGTGTCCACGACGAACAGTACCTTGGCTTACTATATTTATAAGCCCATCAAAGAGCTCCATGAAGTGAACAGAGCCGGATGAATGACCATTGCCCTTGATCTCTGCCCCACGAGGCCTAAGATCTCCAAAATATGCTGATGTCCCGCCACCATACTTGGTCATCATACCCACTTCAGCATGAGTATAAAGAATACGACTCATATCATCAGCTACATAACTACCGAAACAACTAATAGGAAGACCTCGAGTTTTACCATAGTTAGCCCAAATAGGAGTTGCCAAAGAATAATAACCCTTTGACATATAGTCATAAAACTTATCAGCAAAGCCCGGCTTGCCAAGTCTCTTTTCTGCGTTTTCTGCAATCTCACGGATGCGATCTTCTGCTGACTGACCATCCATGAGATAGCCCTTTGCTAAGAATTTTCTACTGTTTTCGTTGAGCCAATACATATGTTTTTTGATTTGGGGTTAAACTATTAATTTAATTTTAAAAAAGGTCTTCGCTGGTAATACTCTTACTCTTTTTGTTGTAGTTGATTGATTTTTTGTTGAAGAAGTCTCCGTGTTTTGTAGCAATAACTTCATCATAAAACCATTCTGATTCTTTGAGCAGACCTTCGTCTGTATCAAAAATCTTTCTAACACCTATACTTTGTAAAGAATTATTGAACCTTTGCTTTATGAATTCTATCACCACATCCTTTTTCATAAACTCAAGCTCTCCTTTTTCAAAAATCCACTCTACGACCTGCTTTTCTGACTCAAACGCTTCTTCACAGAGACCGATAACCTCCTCTTCGAAGATCTGATCAAACCATTCGGGGTGTTCTTGTTTGATAATGTTGATAACGTCAATACCAAAAAGTCCATGGATCTGTTCTTCTTTTGAGGTTGCCTCTACGGCATTGGAAATACCCTTGAACAAGTTTTTGTGCTTGTTGAAAGACATAATGATCAAAAACTGAGAAAACAGAGAAACGTGCTCTATAAACAGAGAAAATAAGAGGACTGATTGGCTATACTCCTTGTTGTCTTCACTGCGACCTTTTGACAGGGCTTTCTCTAGATAGTTAACTCTCTTCATCAAAACAGGAATATCTTTGATATTACTAAAGACATCATTGAGCCCTAAAATCTCAAGAAGGTGTGAATAAGCATCGGTGTGGCGAACTTCACTTTCAGCAAAAGTAGATCCTACTGCCCCAATTTCAGGCTTTGGCATCTTTTTGTAGATATCTCCCCAAAATGTTTTGACAGCTACTTCTATCTGGGCAATAGCAAGCATCGCGTTTTTGATAACATTCCGCTCCTTTTCATCGACGTTGACCTTGAAGTTCTGAACATCTCCTACAAAGTTAAATTCTGTATGTATCCAGTATGAGTGCCGGATAGCACTGACGTACTCATAAAGCTCTGGGTATTCGTAAGGTTTTAGGCTTACTCTTTTCTTAAAAATATCACGTCTGCGTTCCTTGCTACGCTCTTCTCGATACAATATATAAGCCTTGGCCACCTCAAAATCCCCCTTGTCGGCTATAGCTTTTTCTACAAAATTTTGAATTTCTTCAACTTCTGGAACCCTCTCTCCATCATAAGACTTCTCTATGGCAGAAACTATACTATCAACGAGGTCAGAGAGAGAGACAATATCAATAAGAACTTTGGAAGCTTGGTAGGCTCGAGAAATGGCGCTCTCTATGCGAGATCGGTCAAAGTCAACCACTGTTCCATTTCTCTTTTTTACCAAGGTAATCGGCATAAGACAAAAAATAATTTAAGCTACTAATTTAGTGCTCTTAGTATACACAAAATGGCACAGTAATAAGAAATAAAAAATGACTTTTTTACAGTTATGTAAACAAAAAAAGTTTGTGTAAAGGTGCCACGCCGTAAGAGCTTGGTATAAAAAGATTTTTTGAAATTAAAAAGAGAGATTGTCGCCTAAACCGATTAATTGGTTTTTTGATAAGCCATACTTTGTGGAAAACCCAGCATTAACTTCTAGTACAAAGCTTATACTTTGTGGTGGATAAAAAATATTTGGGTAAGTATCTGGTGATATATCCTTCTCAATGCCCAAAATCACCATATTTTCATCAAGCCAAATAATATCTATAGGAAAATTCATATCTTTCATCCAAAAGCCATAGTTCCCTGGTGTTTGGAAAACAAAGAGTTTCCCATAATCTTCTGGCAAATAAGCCTTTCCTGAGAGACCTATTTCTTGCTCCTCCTTTGTATCTGCCAAGTCCACAAAAACCTTGGCACCGTTTATATTTAAGACTTTTTCATAAGGAGTACTTGTGGCAAATTCACCTTGTTTTTTGGACCCAGAAAGCAAAAAGAGCACCAAAAAAAGTGCTCCTATTGCTAGAATAAAAATTATGTAGAGAACGCGAGTCTGTCTTGTCTTTTTTATGTTTTGTATTGAATCAGCAATCATCTTTCTATTGCCTCATTCTACCATGCTGTGCTCTATAGAATACACACCATGGATTTTTGCATCATAACCTTGATGCAAGGAGTAAGCATTACGTCGCTTACCACAACACTGCTTCTTACGAAGCAATCAACCGTATCAATTCTGGTATCAAAGATACAATCAGAACAATCTCAATTTGAGTTAATCCACGACCAGCTTCCGCTAGCCGTGCCTTGTTACGACTTATTCCCTGTCACCGATCTTACCGTAGTCCCTCCGTGTGGAGAGCCTTCGGGTACTACCGGCTCCCTTGAATTGACGGGCGGTGAGTACAAGACTCGAGAACGTATTCACCGCAGTTTGGCTGACCTGCGATTACTAGCGATTCCAGCTTCAAAAAGTCGAGTTGCAGACTTTTATCCGAACTAGGGCTACCTTTGAGGATTGGCTCAGCATCACTGCGTCGCGACCCACTGTAGTAGCCATTGTATTATGTGTGTGGCCCATGCCATCAAAGGGACATGCTGACCTGGCGTCATCCTCTCCTTCCTCCCAGCACGGTGTTCACAAGCAAACACCGAGTTATAAAGTAGAAAGTTAAAAGTTATAAAGTAATCGCGCTAGGCAAACTACTTTCAACTTTACAAACTTTACAAACTTTCAACTTGGTGCGCTTCTGCGCACTGTGCTGGGCGGTCTCGCCTGACACTTGTAACAGACGACGAGGGTTGCGCTCGTTAGCCCACTTAAGGGAACAGTTCAAACCA
>JAOAUE010000014.1 GCA_030157745.1 Minisyncoccota bacterium | reverse complement strand
ATACGTACACCGTACCGCAAACCGACACAGGTGTTCAGGGCGAGTAGCCCAAGGCGAACAAGTGAGAGATCCCCAAGGAACTCGGCAAAAAAGCGACCGTACGTTCGCAATAAGGTCCGCCCTCAGCAATGGGGGCCGCAGTTAAAATTTCCCAGCCGACTGTTTACCAAAAACACAGCTCCGTGCAAACACGTAAGTGGAAGTATACGGGGTGATGCCTGACCAATGCCGGAAGGTCAAGTACGGGCGGTACATGCATTTATGTATGTGCTGGATTGTATAAGCCCCGGTCAATGTCGGCGATAACTATAATCGTCCTAAGGTAGCGAAATTCCTTGTCTGGTAAGTTCAGACGTGCACGAATGGTGTAATGACTGGGGAACTGTCTCGAGGACTTGCTCGGTGAAAATACAATACCGGTGAAGATGCCGGTTACCTGCAGTTAGACGAAAAGACCCCGGAAGCTTTACTACAGCTTGGTATTGGGTATATCTGTATATTTCGTAGCATAGAGAGGAGACTTTGAAGCGCCGCTTTCGGGCCGCGTGGAGTCGTCAGTGAAATACTCTTATCTATATGTATATATCCTAACCGATACGGCAAAAACGTATCGAGACAGTGCCTGGTGGGTAGTTTTACTGGGGCGGTATCCTCCCAAAAAGTAACGGAGGAGTCCAAAGGTCAGCTAGGCGCGAATGGAAACCGTGCCGATAGTGCAATGGCATAAGCTGGCTTGACTGTGAGGGGGACATCCCGAGCAGGTGCGAAAGCAGAGCATAGTGAACCGACAATTCGCATTAGATGCGGTTGAAGATTAACGGATAGAAGCTACTCCGGGGATAACAGGCTAGTTCCGCCTAAGCGTCCATAGCGACGGCGGAGTTCGGCACCTCGATGTCGGCTCACCTTATCCTGGGGGTGAAGAAGCTCCCAAAGGTTTGGCTGTTCGCCAATTAAAAAGGTACGCGAGCTGGGTTCAGACCGTCGAGGGATTAGTTTAAGCAAAAGATTTATCTGCGCTTTCTCTGATTTCTCGATTGTCTGAATCCCGAGAGAATTTTTGAATAATTTTTTTAAATAAAATATTCGTAACATAAATTATGTTTTAGTCTTTTCGTCTAATAAAAGTAAAGACCCGTTATATAAACAATCTAATATTTGTTTCTGTTTAATAAACTATTTATTTAGTTTTGATTTCAGTGAGGAATGTTATTTTATTATCTAATGGGTAGAAAGATAACAAGAGAACCATCTTATTACGGCGGTTTCTACCAGCGATGGTAGATGACATGCTCAACTAATATCGGTAGATTCCTAGTTTCTAGTGACTAGTTTTTAGTTTCTAAAAAAGGAGAATACCGAGGGAACCACGTCTGACGTGGACCCGTAGAGACTACACGTTGAGGACCCATTAGATGCTGCGCAAGCACTATCTAACGGGTTAAGATATAGTCCATTCCATTTGGTAACAAATGAAAAGAAGCGTAAGACAGGTTGGTCTCCTATCTACTGCAGGCGTTGATACTTGAGGAAATTCGTTTCTAGTACGAGAGGACCGAAATGAACGAACCTCTGGTCTATGGGCTCTACCGCCAGGTGGACTGTCCAGTAGCTATGTTCGGAATGGATAACCTCTGAAAGCATCTAAGAGGGAAGCCAGTTCCAAGATTAAGTATCGTTTGAGGGCCGTGAGAGATGATCACGTTGATAGGCACTAGGTGTACGCGCAGCAATGCGTTTAGCCGAGGTGTACTAATTGCCCGATTCCTATTAGGAAATCTGGAAATCAAACTGTTGAAAAACAGATTCAGAAATTTAAATGCTTATCACTTCACGTGATTTAAAAATATTCGAGCTCACTGTCTTGGTGGTTTGTCGCAGGGGTCACACCTCTTCCCATTCCGAACAGAGAAGTTAAGCCCTGTAGAACCGATGATAGTCTTTTTAAGGCAAAAGTAGGTAGCTGCCAGGACTGTGAGCTTGAATTCCGTCAGTTGACGGATCGAACTCAAAATACAAAAAGCCATCAAAAAGATTTATCTTCGAGATGGCTTTTTGTATTTTTACCTTGTTTTATTTGTTATAATCAAGATAATGGTTTGGGCACAGCGCAGAAAGCTTAGTTATATGATGGGACTACTTACATTTTTGTTGGTAGTAGCTTTTGCTATTTTTCGTAGTACTACAAATGTCGTACCGACTTGTTTCGATAACAAAAAAAATGGTGGAGAGTCTGGGGTGGATTGTGGAGGATCATGCTTGCAGTATTGTCCAAATGAACTCAGTGATCCCAAGGTCCGTTGGTCTAGAAGTTTTGAGATTTCTCCGGGTGTTGTTCATAGCATTGCCTACATAGAGCATAGCTACCCAGCTTCTTCAGCTAGATTTGCAAGATATATTTTCAAGCTATATGACGAAAAAAATTCTCTTATAGTAGAAAAAGAGGGTGTTACATATCTAGGACCTATGGGTAGAAGCGCTATAGTTGAAAACCTTGTTCAAACAGGTAATAGTAAAGTTGCGCTCACTCGTTTCTCATTCCTTCCTCCTATACTATGGGAAAAGTCTGACCCAACTTTTTCTCAGGTAGTGATAAAAACAGATAGAAATATCTTAGAAGCTTTTGAAGGAGGCCTCAGATTAACAGCAACACTGGAGAACAAGTCTAGATTTAGTTTTGAAAATATAGACGTAGTAGCTATTTTGTATGACGAAAATGATAATGCTATAACAATGTCAAAGATACTTTTGCCAAATATAGGCGGACTATCAAATCAAACAGTCTATTTTACTTGGCCAGATAAAATTGACCCTAAAACAGTGCGTACTATTGAGATCATACCAAGAATAAATCCTTTTAAATCTTCAGAAATATGATTAGAAAACTTTATAAAGAAATTGATTGGAGTATTCTCGGGGCTGTTTTTCCTATTATTTTGGCGTCTCTTTCTACTATGACAAGTTTTGGGGGAGAGTCATCTTTTTTTACAAAGCAACTTTTGTGGTTTGGTGTCGGGATGGTCTTGCTTTTAGTTTTTGCTTTTTTAGACGTTAGATTTTTGCGAGATTCTCGTTATGTCGTTACTGCTTATTTGGCGTCTCTTGCACTTTTAGTCTTGGTGCTTTTTTTAGGTAAGACGGTAAAGGGGGCAAAGAGTTGGTTTGATTTTGGTGGATTTTCTTTTCAACCCACTGACTTTGTTAAAATCCTTGTTATTGTTGTTTTGGCCAAATATTTTTCTCGTCGACATATTGCTATAGCGCAGTTCAAACATTTATTTATCTCCGCTCTTTATGCTTTGGTTCCTATTATGCTCATAATGCTTCAACCAGACTTCGGGTCAGCGATGGTGGTAGCGCTTTTGTGGCTTGGCATGTCGCTTGTAGCTGGTATTTCCAAAAAACATATTTTCATAGTCTTATCGGCTATCGTTATTATCTTTAGCGTTTCTTGGTTATTTCTTTTCAAACCTTACCAGAAAGCCAGAGTCATCAGTTTTATTGACCCAACAAGCGATATCCGTGGTGCTGGGTACAATGCCTACCAAAGTGTTATTGCTGTAGGCTCTGGTGGAATTTTGGGCAAGGGGCTTGGTTATGGGACACAGTCTCGACTTAACTTTTTACCAGAATATCAAACAGATTTTGTTTTCGCAGCATTTTCTGAAGAGTGGGGTTTTTTGGGTTCTCTTGTTGTCCTGTTTTGTTTCAGTTTTTTACTATGGAGGATAAAGGTTCATGCTGAGCATGGGGCTAGCAACTTTGAGACGCTATTTTGCGTAGGGTATTTTATATTTTTGTTTGGACACTTGGTAGTCAACATAGGTATGAATATTGGAGTTATGCCCGTTACAGGTATTCCACTGCCGTTTATGAGTTATGGGGGATCGCATATTTTGGCAGAAATGATTGGGCTTGGTATAGTTCTATCAATGACTCGCTATGAAAGAGCGACCCATAGAGACGATATCAACAAAGAATTTTTAGGATATGCTTAATACATTAAACCAAAAAGTATTCTTCTTTATCAACCATAGCGCTTTGGAGTTTCCGGTGCTCGACGGTTTCATGGTTTTTGTCAGCAGGTTTCTTGTTCAAGCTTTGATAATTTTGGTTTTTGTGTGGCTAGTTTTCTTGGCAATTAAAAGCAAAAAAGATGGTTCACTATTTTTAAAAAAGATAGGGGATATATTTATATTTTTTATAACGCTTTCTTTTGTTTGGGCTGTCACTGAGCTTATCAAAGGACTAGTTTCTTTACCGAGGCCACACCAGGTACTTGAGGATACCAAGACTCTTTTGGTTCATGGAAGCAATGACTCGTTTCCGTCCCTACACACAAGCTTTTCTTTTGCTCTAGCTTATTTTGTTTACAGTCTTTCAAAGAGGGCAGGGCTTATGCTCTTTGGTATAGCGTTTATCATAGGGATTTCTCGTATCTATGTGGGTGTTCATTACCCACTCGACGTCATAGTTGGAGCTTTCGTAGGCGTATTCATCTCTTTTGTGATTGTTAAAATTTTCAAGCGCTATACTTTATAAAAAAGTCAATAACATTGATTTACAAGGCAAAAAAGGCTAAAATAGCCCTTATATATGATAAAAAAACGAATTTTTGCACTAATAGTTTTATTGTTCGGACTTGGGCTAGGCTGGGCAGTTTTGCGCGGAGAACAACCAAATGCGCCTAAATTTATAGCAAATCACCCTTTTAGGTTGGGACTAGATCTCTCTGGTGGAACACATCTTCTTTATAGCGCTGATGTTAGTAAACTAAGCGCAAGTCAGGTAGATGATTCTATGAGCGCTCTTCGAGATGTCATCGAAAGACGCATCAACCTTTTTGGAGTAGGAGAGCCTATTGTCCAAGAGCAAACCGGATCTTTTGGTTCTGGCGGAGACCATAGACTATCTATTGAGCTTCCTGGTATTACCGATATTGGTGAAGCTATCAAGATGATTGGGCAAACACCATTTCTCGAATTCCGAGTTCAATCAGATGAACCGCAAAAAATATCTATCGATAAAGACGGAAATGCTACTATTGATCCAAATGGCAACTTTGTAGCAACACCATTAAATGGTAAATATCTAAAATCAGCACAGCTATCATTTAACTCTTCAACAGGAGAGCCTATTGTGAACCTTAACTTTAATGATGAAGGAGCAAAGATGTTTGAACAAATCACTCGTGATAATGTTGGAAAAACAGTTGCTATTTATTTAGATGGTCAGGTCATCTCAGCTCCTGTTGTACGAGAAGCTATATCTGGTGGACAAGCCCAAATTTCAGGCAACTTCACCCCAGAGGAAGGTAGGGCTCTTGTTGGAAGACTTAACTCTGGGGCTCTACCTGTTCCGATCTCTTTGATTTCAACAGAAACTATCGGTGCAACTCTTGGTGAACAAGCGACAAACGCCGGAGTTAAAGCCGCTTTGATAGGGTTCTTGGCAATAGCACTATTTTTAATTATTTGGTACAGACTACCAGGGCTTATTGCATCTATTGCTTTAGTTATTTATATCGCTATTACACTTGCTCTATACAAACTTATCCCTGTAACTCTTAGTTCTGCTGGTATTGCTGGTTTTATCATTTCTATAGGTATGGCGGTTGATGCCAACATCCTTATCTTTGAAAGATTTAAAGAAGAGCGCAAAAAGGGTAGAGGCACAAGAGATGCTCTTTCAGAAGGATTTTCAAAAGCATGGCTTTCTATTCGAGATGCCAACACCGCAAGTATTATTATTTCTATTATTTTGTTCTGGTTCGGGTCTTCTCTTATCAAGGGTTTTGCTCTAACATTCGGGTTAGGTGTTATCGTCAGTCTTGTTTCAGCTATCGGTATTACAAGAGTGTTCCTAAGAGCTTTGCCTACTATGGAAAATAGTAAAGTCGGAAAGTTTTTATTTAGTAATGGTTTTATAAAATAATATGTTTGTCATCAAATACAAAAAAATATTTATAGGTATATCAGTTTTATTTGTCACCTTATCTATCGCAGCAGTTATTGTTTTTGGACTTAAGCTCGGTATTGATTTCAAAGGAGGATCTTCTTTGGAGCTTTCTTATAACACTACTCGTCCAGAAATAACTGAAATAAAAGATTCTTTGATAAATTCTGGTTTTGGAGATGCAAGTATTCAGCCAGCAGGAGAGAAGGGTATAGTTATAAAAAGCCGAGATCTGACAGAAGCTGAGCGGGCAACTATCGTTTCTCTCTCTAGTTTAGACGGCAAGTATCAAGTAGAGCAAAAGAGCTTTACTACTATAGGTCCATCGGTTGGAAGTGAGCTCAAGAAAAAAGCCATCGCTTCTATTATTTTAGTTTTGTTAGCTATTATTTTGTTTGTTGCTTATGTTTTCAGGAAAGTTTCATACCCTGTTTCTTCTTGGAAATACGGTTTTGTAGTTATCATTGCTCTTATTCACGATATAATTATCCCAACTGGAGTATTTGCTGTACTAGGTCACTTCTTGGGGGTGGAGGTAGATACTCTCTTTATAGTTGCTCTTCTTACAACTCTTGGGCTCTCTGTCATGGATACTATTGTTGTCTTTGATCGAATACGTGAAAATATCACTGCAAATAGAAACGCCAACTTCTCTGATCTTGTTGGGCAAAGCCTCTCTCAAACATTTGGACGATCTATAAACACTTCTTTGGTGGTGCTTCTCATGGTTCTCTCTTTGGTATTTTTTGGTCCAGAGAGTACAAGACTGTTCTCTATAGTTTTAGCTATCGGAATGTTCTTTGGGACATATTCATCTATCTTTTTGGCAAGTCCGCTTCTAGTGGTTATAGAGTCGCTACAAAAGAAAAACAAATAACAAAAAGCCCTTCTTTTGAAGGGTTTTTTGTTTACTTAGATACTCTTGTACTCTTACCAAAAAAGAATATAATGCTTTTATGACTATTATATTAATTATCGCAATTGTCGTTGTAGGGTGGTTTGTACTTTCTTACAACGGTTTTATAAGAGGAAAAAACCAATACACTGAA
Organism: Minisyncoccota bacterium; assembly: GCA_030157745.1. GTDB lineage: Bacteria > Patescibacteriota > Minisyncoccia > Phycocordibacterales > UBA9973 > UBA4124. The sequence continues at coordinate 18,135 of JAOAUE010000014.1, read as the reverse complement.
GCTTGGGCAGACATAGAAGTCCAACTCAAGCGCCGTTATGATCTTATCCCAAATTTAGTTAACACAGTAAAGGGTTATGCCACACACGAATCTAGTGCTTTTGAAAAAGTAACAGAAGCTCGCTCTCGTGCTATGCAGGCTAGTTCTTTGGCAGATCATGCTAGTGCTGAGGTAAATCTTGGTAAAGCAGTTACAGGACTCTTTGGCATCGCCGAAGCTTATCCAGACCTCAAGGCCAACGCTAACTTCGTAGAACTTCAAAGAGAGCTCTCTGATACAGAAAACAAGATCCAAGCAGCACGACGTTTTTACAATGGAACAGTGAAGGATTTCAACACTCGCGTACAATCTGTACCTTCAAATATTGTGGCAAAGATGTTTGGTTTCAAAGATGCAGAATTCTTTGATCTTCCTGATAACGATGTTGCCCAACAACCAGTAGAAGTTAAGTTTTAAATTATATGTCTGGATACGAACAAGACTCACAAACATACGAGCAGATTCTCTTAGAACGACAAACTGAAGCAAAAAGATTGCTTGATCTTCTTCGTGCATCAGAACAGAAGACACCTCTGGAGCAGTTTGAATTTCGTGATAATTATGTTGAGCTTACGAAATTGCTTGGTGTATTAAATAGTATGCAGGGGAAGGAATCATCCAAAGAAGATATCGGTACAAACACTGATGAAATAAATAAATTTTTTAATAAGATAAATAAATCACTGAGTTAGTTTTATGGAAAACGAACAACAGCAAACAAAAAAATATTGGTTTTTCCGGTCAAAGTTAAATAGTGTACTGTTGATAGTGCTTATTGTTTTGATGGTTTTTGCACTCAAGCAGATGTATAAGAATCAAGATTATTATAAGCAAAATCTTGGTTTAAATGACAGCTACCAAGTGCCTTTTGGTAGTACTGCTTATGAAAAAGACACCTCAAGCTCTTATAATAATGCTGTTACTCTCGATCTATCAACTTCATATGCCAGAAATTATAAATCTGTATTTGCAACTGCCCTACAAAAACCTGCTGATTTCAATGGCCATTATGTAGTAGCGAGCTATGGCTGTGGCTCTGGTTGTGTAGCTTATGGGGTCGTAGATAAAAATACTGGTAAAGTTTACCAAGGTCCTTCAGATGACTATGGAGGGAGTTATCAAGTACCAAATAATTTTGAAAAAACAAGATATTCTGTAGATAGTAATACTTTTAAAGTTGTAGGGTATAGCACTATTCAAACTTATAAATTTGAAAATGAACAGTTTGTAATTATTCAGTAATGGCGACTCTCTATACTCAACAATCAAAAAATATTAGAAAAACCTGGCTACTTGTCGGAGTGTTTTTGTCTATTGTTTTAGGGCTAGGGTATTTTCTATCTGTTTACTACAACAATCCTAGTATTTTGGTTTTTGCTTTTGTTTTTTCTTTGGTTATGAATATCGCTAGTTTTTGGTTCTCTGACAAGATAGCGCTCGCAAGTGCTAGAGCTGTCCCAGCAGATGAGAAAGAGTTTTTAGAGCTTCATAGAATAGTAGAAAACCTCTCTATAACTGCAGGTCTCCCAAAGCCTCGTGTATATATTATTCCAGATATGTCACCAAATGCTTTTGCGACAGGTAGAAACAAAGAGCACTCAGCAGTAGCTGTCACAACAGGTCTTTTACAAATTCTAGATAGGAATGAGCTTGAAGGTGTGATAGCCCACGAACTAGCGCATATAGGCAACAGAGATATTTTGCTACAAAGTATGGTAGTTGTACTTGTTGGTTTTATTTCTCTCCTATCAAATATGTTTCTCAGAAGTATGATGTGGAAAGGAGGGGATAGTGATAGAAAAGGAAGTAATGTTTTAGCTATAGCAGGTATTGTGCTCCTTGTTCTTTCACCGATTATTGCTCAACTTATTCAGCTAGCAATTTCACGTAAAAGAGAATTTTTGGCGGACGCTTCAGGCGCTCTTCTAACTCGTTATCCAGAAGGTCTGGCTTCAGCTCTTCGCAAGATACACAGCTCTGGTATACCAATGCAAAATGCTAGTGATGCTACAGCGCATTTATATATCTCTAATCCTTTTGGTGGAGCGCTAAATGGTCTTCACAAGCTTTTCATGACTCATCCACCAGTAGAGGATCGCATAAAAGCATTAACAAATATTAAATAGTTTGAAAAAAACCATTTCTAATATAAAATGCATTAAATTTTAAATTTAGTACATATGTATTGGTTAGAAACAAGAAACACGATTAGTGGATACCGTCCTTTTTCTCGGTAATCAAACTTGCCCTTCGGGGCTTTTTTAGAGGGTTCGCATAGCGGTCTAGTGCACCACCTTGGAAAGGTGGCAACGGGGCAACTCGTTCAGGAGTTCGAATCTCCTACCCTCTGCTTGTATGTTAAAATGAGTCTATGAAAGACTTTGAGCAGGCCATAAAATCCTTAAATGTAGGTCAAAAAAGAGCCGTAGAGGCTATAGAAGGCCCTGTTATGGTAGTGGCTGGTCCTGGTACTGGCAAGACTCAGGTCTTGGCACTTCGTATTGCCAATATTTTACAAAAAACAGACGTTGGGGCAGATAGCGTACTTTGTCTTACTTTTACTAGAAGTGGGGTTTCGGCTATGCGCGCGAGACTTGAGTCTTATATCGGAAGCACAGCAAGAGAAGTGCACATCAGTACATTTCACTCATTTGCTGGAGATATAGTAGATAAGTATTATTCTTCTATAGGTTTTGATAGTGCACCAAAGACTTTAGAAGATAGTGAAAACATACTTTTGGTCGATGAGATTTTGCATGAATACGAATGGGGATATATCAGACCACGCACCAACCCATCACAATATTTTTCTGATCTAAAGTCTTTGATCTCTATCCTTAAAAGAGAGAGACTCTCACCAGAGAAGTTTCTCGAAGAGGTGGACAAGGAGATTTCTTTTTTTAAGCAAGATCCAGAGAGTATTTCTACTCGCGGAGAAACCAAAGGCCAAATCAAAAAAGAAATAGAAAAAAAGATTGAAAGCCTAGAGAGAACCAAAGAAGTTGTAGAATTTTACCGTATTTATGAAGACTTAAAAAAAGAGCGCTCACTCATGGATTATGACGATGTCCTCGAGTATGCGGTAAAGATAGTCGAGGTCTCTGAAAGCGCTAGGGGAGATATTAGAGAAACGTATCAATACATCTTGATAGATGAGCACCAAGACTCTAGTGGTGTGCAAAATGCTTTTCTGAGAGCGCTGTGGCAAGAAACAGAAAGACCAAACATCTTTGTTGTAGGGGATGACAGACAGCTTATCTATGGTTTCTCTGGTGCTTCACTTTCATATTTTGAAGACTTTGCTACTGCTTTTGGAAAAGCACAACTCATAACTCTTTCAGAGAACTACCGCTCGACTTCAAATATCCTCTCTCTGGCTGATGAACTACTCCAAAGCTCCGTAACTAAAGAAAAGTTAAACAGTAACATCTCCGGAGAAGAAAAAGTTTCTTTGCTTGAATACATATATGAAAGAGATGAAATAATCGGTGCCGGAATGTTCTTTAAGAAGCAGATGGACCTTGGTGCCAAACCAGAAGATTGCGCTCTTCTTGTGCCAAAAAATCGTCATGTTCGAAGCGCTATTAGTATTTTAAAAAGTATGAATTTGCCAGTTTCAGCACCACTTGGAAGCTCTCTTTTTGATGTTTCTGGCGCGCAGAGTTTGCTCAGAGTTTTACGGATAATAGAAAGTCCGTTTGATAATGTTTTGCTCGCAGAGAGTTTACTTGATAAATACTCTGGCGTCAGCCCTTTTTCTGCTCATCAACTGCTTCACCAAAACAAAGGTGGAACTTTGGATCTAGATACTCTTGTTTTATATGGAAGCAAAAACACCCTCTTTGAAGGAGAAAGTGATATATCTCTCTGGGGCAAAAAGCTCCTCTCGTGGGTAGAGCTTTTGAGTCACTCTAGGATCTCAGAGATAGTTAGTACTATCGGTACTGAGCTTCTTATCAAATCCGCCAAAACTCATGAAGAAATCCTTGCTAACACCGAAGTCGTGAGATCGTTTTTGCACGCCACAATTTTGTGGGAAGAAAAGCATATAGGAGAATCATTTTCTTCATTTATCAAATACCTTTTGAGGCTTGAAGAGTACGGGCAAAGTGTCGAGCTTGCGAGCTTTGGAGCAAGCTCTGGTATATCAGTTATGACCCTTCACCGATCAAAAGGTTTGGAATACAAAAATGTTTGGGTAGCTCATATGAACGAAGAGACCTTGATGAGTACCAAGAGACAATCCTTCACTCTCCCTGAAAGTATCAAAGCGCATATCAATGAGCGTGATAGTGCCTCAGCAAGACGCGAGCTCTACGTGGCTATCACTCGGGCCAAGGAGTCTTGTAGTATCTCTTTTGCTAGCAAGTCTTATGATGGCAAAGCGCTTGAACTGGCAAGTATGATAAGTGATTTATCAGATGTCCATTTTGTACGAAAAGATGCCGATCAAACAGAAAAAGAGCTTCTTGCTCATGGTCCAGAGATTTATGTACAAAGTCCTTCTAAAGAAGTAGGGGGCGTCACAGAAGATATAAAAAGCTATGTAAAAGAAAACTATGAAAATTTGAAAGTCTCTGTGACGTTACTGAACAACTTTTTTGATTGTCCATGGAAGTGGTATTTTAGAAACTTCTTGAAACTCCCTGAAGTCAAAAGTGTTTCTCTGGCTCTCGGAAGTGCTGTGCACAGTACCATCGAATATATTTTGAAAGCTGATAAAAAACCAAGCGCAAAAGATTTGGAACAAAAGATAGAAAAAGAACTGAAAAGGGAAGGCGTTACAGACGCAAAAGAATTGAAACGCCTTCACAAAGACGCGTTCAACGCTGTTGTAAACTGGTTAGAAGAGTACTATCCTCACTTGGCAAAAGACAGGGTAAGTGAAAGATCAGTTTCTTTCCGAGATCCAAATCTGCCAAACTTGATGATGTACGGAAAGATAGATTTGACTGAGAGATTAGAAAATGGAGATATTGTTGTAACCGATTTCAAAACTGGTTCAGTAAAGTCGCCAAGCTCTATAGAGAAAATAACTGAAGACAGTAAACTTTCTGACTTGATGCGTCAGCTCGCTATGTATTCGTATTTGATAAAAGGCGCAGAAAAGGGAAGTGTTGTCAGTAACTCACGATTACTCTTTGTAGAAGCTGACGCGAAAGACAAAAATGCACTCTATGAGACGCACATTAGTGAGGAGCAAATTGATCTTTTGATTAGAGATATAAAAGAGTATGATGAAGCACTCAAGAGCGGGGAATGGATAAACAGAGAATGTAACCACAAACCCTTCGGCATACTCAGGGCAGGGGCTACTGGAGAATGTGAATATTGCAAAATGGCGAAAGTGTTTAAAAAATAAAAAAACAGGAGATATGCTCCTGTAGTTAATGTTTTTAGTTTTTTAGAGGTGTACCGTCTTTATCGCATGAGATCATTGCAATATCAACAATAAAATGTTGCTCCTTTTTACAGCAAGTACATGTAAAGTCCCAGATGACTTCATTTTTAGTCTCTCTTTCTCCTGTAAACGATCCAGCGTTTACAATGCTTTTGCACTCTACATTTTGGCAATAAATCCAGCATGTTATACCTGGGCCTTCAACATCCTGTATTTTTTCTCCCCCTTTGAATTTTAGAGGAATATCTTTTGCAGAATATTTATGCCAAAGATTGTTTATTTTATAGAAGAAAGATTTTTTAAAAAACCCCCTGAACCATTTTTTGGAAAAAAAGTATTGCTGAAAATTAATATTAATTTGCATAAGTAACCTTTTTTGTTAAGAACTATTGTTATCTTTTATATTATATCATATTTAGCATATAGCGTCAAATAGGAAAAAGTAACAAAATTTGATATAATAAATCGTTACAAAAACCTTATTTTATATACACAGGATGGCAAAAGACAACAAATCAAAAGATTACGGCGCAGAGCAGATTTCGGTCCTAGAAGGTCTTGAGCCTGTACGACGCCGACCGGGGATGTATATCGGTTCTACTGGTCCTGATGGTCTTCACCACCTCGTATGGGAAATATTTGACAACTCTCGTGACGAAGCGATGGCGGGACATGCTGATACTATCGAGGTTGTGCTTTTGCCAGATGATCATGTGCGTGTAGCGGACAATGGTCGCGGTATTCCGACTGCTATTCACCCAAAGACAAAAGTTTCAGCTCTTGAAACTGTTATGACAGTGCTTCACGCCGGAGGAAAGTTCGGAGGTGAGGGAAGTGGCTACAAAGTCTCTGGAGGTCTTCACGGAGTAGGGGCTTCTGTTGTGAATGCACTCTCTGACTATACTCGCGCTGAAGTCCATCGAGAAGGAGAAATATTTGCTCAAGAATTTTCACAAGGAAATAAAAAAGGGCCAGTGAAGAAGATAGGCAAGAGTAAAGACAATGGAACCGTCATTACATTTAAGCCTGATGCAACTATCTTCAAAGAGGGTATCAAGTTTGATTGGAAAACTGTCATAGATAGACTAAGACAGCAAGCTTATTTGGTTAAGAAACTCCGCGTGACTGTCATCGATGCCCGTGAAGCTGGCAAAGTAGATAGCACCAAGACTTTTTGGTTCAAGGACCAAGGGATAGAAGTGCCATCTATCACTTATTATTTCGAAGGAGGAATCCAAAGTATGGTTCGTCACTACAACCAACTCCAAAAGCCTATCCACGAAACAGTTTTTTATTGTGAAAAAGAGCAAGACAATGTTGGTGTAGAAATATCACTTCAGTACGTAGATGATATATCAGCGCGTATCGTGCCTTTTGCAAACAACATCTACAACCCAGAGCACGGTACACACGTGACAGGATTTAAAACTGCGCTCACAAGACTCCTGAACACTTACGGAAAGAAAAACAATATCATCAAAGAGTCCGATGGACCTCTCTCAGGAGATGATGTGCTAGAAGGTCTCACTGTTGTTATTTCTGTTAAGCTTGCGGAAATTCAGTTCGAAGGACAAACCAAAGCCAAGCTCGGTTCAACCGAAGCTCAAGGAGCGGTAACTACTGTCTTTGGAGACGCATTTGGAACATTTATGGAAGAGCATCCAGATGAAGCCAAGGCTATCATCAACAAAGTACTTCTAGCTCTGCGTGCTCGCAAAGCTGCTAAAGCTGCCAAGGATTCAATCCTCCGAAAAGGCGCTCTAGAAGGCATGACTCTCCCTGGAAAGTTGGCTGATTGCCAAAGCAAAGATGCTACTGAATCAGAGATATTCATCGTTGAGGGAGACTCTGCGGGCGGTACTGCCAAGATGGGCCGTGATAGACGCACTCAAGCGATACTTCCGCTACGAGGAAAGATATTGAATGTTGAGCGTGCGCGCCTCGACAAAATGCTCGCGTCAAATGAGATAAAAAATCTCGTGATCGCTATGGGGACTTCTATAGGGGACACATTTGATATCGACAAGATGCGTTATCACAAGATGGTGATCGCAACTGATGCGGACGTTGACGGGTCACACATCACAACTCTTATTCTCACTCTTTTCTATAGATACTTCCGAGCAGTTATTGATGCTGGTTATGTTTATATCGCTCAGCCACCACTATACAAAATTAAAAAAGGCAAAGAACTATTTTATGCTTATACAGATGAAGATAAAGAAAAGATTTTGAAGAGTCTCGGTGCTCAAGGTGTAGATGAAATAGATGACTCAGACCACTCTGGTGATGAGGAGGAAGTAGAAGGTGAAGCTGAAGCCACCTCCGCAGAAGCTTCGGCGAGCCAAGGTAAGAGAGCTCAGAAAATTTCTATTCAGCGCTATAAAGGTCTTGGAGAAATGAACGCAGAGGAACTTTGGGAGACAACTATGGATCCAGCAAGACGCGTGCTCAAGCAAGTGAAAGTAGAGGACGCAGAAGCTGCAAACAAAGTTTTTGATACCTTGATGGGTAGTGAAGTAGCACCACGAAAAGCCTTCATCCAATCAAATGCCAAGATGGCTAACTTAGACATCTAATACCAATCCGCCAGCTGGTGGAGGCAAATTTGGATATATAAAAAAATCCCCGAAAGGGAATTTTTATTTTAAGCTATACAGGACAGACTTACTTCATATCTCTTAGCAAAAGGATCTTCTTTAAGTTGTATTTGTACATAGATCTGACCAAACTTCTTTTTGGGCACAAGAGACAAGATAAAAACTTTTGTTCCGGCCTTTATTTTTTTTAATGCGGCAGGGATGGGCGGATGGATAAGTTTTTTTACTACCGTCTTTGCTCTTAAGGCTTGGAAAGTCTTTGGCCCACTACGAAATTTAAAGATTTTATATTTTGGGGCAATGTCATTTTTCTGAACCTTTCTTTTGAGAGTAGTCTCAGTTAAAGAGACATTAGACCTTCTTCTTTCTTTCATATAATAGTTTTTGGAACATTACCCTAAATATTTTGGTAAGTCAAACCCCTCTTTCGAGGGGTTTGTAACTTATTATTTCAATTCTGCTTTTAGTAAAGCCTTCATCTCTTTTAAATGAAGCTCTTTTTCTTTAGCCAACTTTGTCCAAAAGGCTTTTAATTCTTTTGATTTTGCTTCTTTTATGTACTGTTTTTTGATTCTCCAAAGACTCTTTGATTCTTGGGTCATTTGGGTCATCAGATTGTATGTGTTGTTGTGTTCCATCACGTACCAAACAAGATCATATTACTACCTTGTTTTTTATTATTTTAAATCTAATAATTATGCCGGAAGGGTACAAATTATGAGTTTTGTACGTGATTCCATGCTTACAGTATACTACAAATCTTTTCGATTTTTAATTTCGCTTACAATTCTTGTGACAAATTCATCGAGTTTTATTTGCTCTAGCTTGAGATCATTTCTACCTTCTACTGTTACAGTTTTTGCATCTCGCTCCTTGTCCCCAATAACTATTTGATATGGAACCTTTTCTATTTTTGCTTTGCGAATGCGTTTGCCAAGTCCGTCTGTTGTCCAAGTTTCGGCGCGTACACCCGCATCTTTAAGAGCTTTTGTTATCTCCATAGCATATTCCTCATGCATTTCTCCGACAGGAAGTACTGCGACTTGTAGTGGTGATATCCAAACAGGGAAGGCCCCAGCGTAGTGTTCGATAAGGAAAGCCATTACTCGCTCTATCGCTCCAATAGAAGAGCGGTGAACAACAAGTGGGCGTTTTTTTGTACCATCTTGGGCAGTGTATTCGAGGTTAAATCTCTCTGGCATACAAAAGTCATACTGAACAGTAAACGCAGTATTGTCTTTTCCGCGTACATCTTTCATTTGGATATCTATTTTTGGTCCATAAAATGCAGCCTCATTTTCTGCTTCATAAAACTTACCCCCACGACCAACCAGTATTTCTCGCAGAAGCGCTTCTCCTTCGTCCCAAGCACTGTCATTTTTGTAATATTTCTTGTCGTCAGTTCTATCTCCAAGAGAAAGTCTGTACCAATAGTCTATGTCGCGCTTTAGGCCAAAAACATTAGCTACGTATTCGATAAGGTCGAGTGCCTTTGAGACTTCATCTTGCGCTTGTTTTGGGTCTGCACAAATGATATGTGCGTCAGCTAAACAAAATCCTCGTACACGCACTAAACCAGAGAGTTCTCCAGAGGCTTCATAGCGATAAAGCTTTGCAAGCTCAGCAATACGCATAGGCAAATCACGATAACTTTTTGGACTATCAGAAAATAGTTCAAAGTGATGAGGGCAGGTCATAGGTCGAAGCATAAATTCTTCGTCATCTATCACGATAGGCGCGTACATACTTTCTTTGTAGTAAGGATAGTGTCCACTTTTTCGGTACAAGTCGAGCTTTGCGATATCGGGAGTATTTACATGTAGATAACCCCAGTCGAGTTCTGTATCAACAATGAATCTTTCAAGTTCTCGACGAATAGTAGCTCCTTTTGGAAGCCAGATAGGGAGTCCTTGTCCAACAGTTTGAGAAAATGTAAAAAGACCAAGTTCCTTACCGAGTTTTCTGTGATCTCTTTTTTCAGCTTCTTCTCGCATATGTAAAAATTCATCAAGGGAAGCTTTAGATTCAAAAGCAATTCCATATATACGAGTAAGCATTGGATTTTTCTCACTTCCGCGCCAGTACGCACCAGCAACTCGATCTAGTTTGAAACTCTCAGGGTCGATAGAGCTCAAATCATCAGTATGTCCACCACGACAAAGATCGGTAAATCCTGAGTCTGCCGAAGGACCCATAGTGTAGAGAGTTATCTTCTCACCTTTTTCTGCGATTTCATTTATAAGTTCTATCTTGAACTCGTTGCCTTTGTAGTACTCCAGAGCTTCTTCTTTGGAAACCTCTCTGTGAGACACACTTTTCCAAGAGGGAAGCATCTCGCGCATTTTGGCTTCTATTTTTGGTAGGTCATCACTACTTATATTTTGGGCAAAAGACACGTCATAGTAAAAGCCATCCTCAATAGCCGGCCCGAGCGTGAGCTTGGCGTCCGGATAAAGGCTCATAACGGCAGCTCCCAAAAGGTGAGCTAGGGAATGTCTTGTGTGTTCTATGTTCATAATAAAAACTATACCATTTTGTTTAAGGTTATAAAAGCCTTTATTTACTAGCTTTTCTAGGGTATTGACATTTTAGTCGCAATCTGCTATGATATAGATAAGATTCAATACAGCGTAGGTTGTTAAAAATCTTAGAAGCCCTGCCAAGTGCTTCTCGATATTAAATCTAATTTGGTTCTTCAACGAAATTAAACAAAATTTCTTCACCACACCCCGGGTCAAAGTACCCGGGGTTATTTTTTTTGCAAGATATTTGGCATTTTTTCATATATATAGTATTATGGTTTTCATATGGTAGTACGAATGAGACACACACGCAGTCACACTGCAAATAGAAGAAGTCATCACGCGCTCAAGAGCCCAGCTCTTTCAAAGGACGCAAGTGGTGAAATGCACATCCGGCACAGAGCATCCCTAAGCGGTATGTATAAAGGACGTTCAGTGGGAGGAGATCCTGTAAAAAAGGTTCTCAAGAAGCAAGGCAAAAAGCCTGTAGCAAAAAAAGCTCCAGCAAAAAAGAAAGCTGTTAAAAAAGCTAAAAAATAAAACACTATGGCAAATCGCCACCTTTCAAGATCAATTGTTCTTCAATCATTGTTCGAATGGGATTTCTCTGGAAAGCCCGAAGATTTGAAATCTATCGTTGATAGAAATGTTTTTGAATTTGCTCCTGGTCACTCTGACAATGAGTTTATGTACAACCTGGCTGAGACAGTTCAGCGCAAGCAAACAGTGATAGATGACATCATTACCAAGGCTGCACCTGAGTGGCCACTTGAGAAGATCGGCAACGTAGACAGAAGCGTGCTTCGAATGGGGCTCGCTGAGCTTATCTTTGGCGACAGAGAACAAGTTCCTCCAAAGGTTGCTATCAACGAAGCTATAGAGCTCGCCAAGACTTTTGGTGGGGAAAATAGTGGCAAGTTTGTTAATGGTGTTTTGGGTGCTGTTTATAAAGAGCTCGGCGAACCAGGCAAAGACCAACAATCAAAGCCAAAGACACCAAAAATAAAAGAACCAGAAGAAGAGATAGACATCTCAAAGCTTCCTGTTGAAGCAAAAGCTGGAGGATTAATATTTTCTAAGCATGAAGGCAAAGTTTTTGTTGCTTTGGTTCATGATGTTTTTGGATATTGGACGCTAGTTAAAAGTGGAGTAGAAGAAGGTGAATCATATGAACAAACAGCCCTCCGAAGTATCAAAGAAAAACTTAGTCTAGAGGGAGCTGTTGTTTCTGAAATAGGAAAGATAGAATACGTAGCGTCTCACCCAGAGAAAAAGAAGATCTTGAAAGTCGTTGCTTACTTTTTGATGGAAGCTCCATACAAAGAAATGACACTAAAGAGTAACGGTGGTCTAGATAAGGCACAATGGTTCTCTCCTGAGGAGCTAGTTGACTTAACAATATACGATGATATATTGCCTTCAATCGCCAAGGCGATTGAGATTATTAACAGCAGGTAGTTATAAAGTTTGTAAAGTTATAAAGTTCATAAAGAAAACTATTTAATTCTTTGTGTTTCTAACTTTACAAACTTTATGGACTTTTAACTTTATAACTTACTTATGAAAGACTTTACTCCATTTGAAAACTCAATAGGTATAAAATTTAAAAACCAAGAAGTTTTGGCCCAAGCCTTTACTCACCGATCATTTATCAATGAAAATCCAAAATCAGGACTCTCTCACAATGAGCGACTAGAGTTTTTGGGCGACGCAGTTCTCGAGCTTGTTGTAACTGATTATTTATTTAGCTCTTACCCTGATCAAGCAGAAGGGGATCTGACTGCGTATCGAAGCGCGCTCGTAAATGCTGTTGTTGCTGCCGAGGTGGCTCAAGCTCTAAATATGAACGAATACTTACTTCTTTCAAAAGGTGAAAGCAAGGATACTGGCAGAGCCAGACAGACTATCTTGGCCAACGCTTATGAATCATTTATCGGAGCTCTTTATCTAGATCAAGGCTATGAAGTTTGCAACACCTTTATCAAGAAAACTTTGATCCCAAAACTCTCTGACATAATCCACAAAAAGCTTTGGCGTGATCCAAAAAGTCACATCCAAGAAGAAGCTCAAGAGCGTCTCGGCATCACTCCAAGTTATGAAGTCTTGGGACAACTCGGACCAGATCACGACAAGTTTTTTACTGTCGGAGTTTTCTTTGGAGACAAAAAGATAGCGGAAGGAAAGGGAAGAAGCAAAGAAGAAGCCCAGCAAGCTGCCGCTCAAGCCGCACTCGAGAAAAAAGGTTGGTAATTGATTATTTGTTTTTTGTATTGTAGGATGACAGAAAACATTTGTTAAACCTCTAAACTCTTTAATATGGTGACCATCCAAAAAGAAGACATGGCTTGGCTTAGTAGTAATACTAAACACTATTTCATTGCCAAAAACTTTTTGTGGAGTACTGTAGCAACTCTCTCGTTGGTTATTGTACTTTCTTTACTTGCAAAACTATTTGGTTTTAGTTTTGAATGGGTACTTTTAGGCATACTTCCTTCAACCTTTGTTTTCACCACTAGTTTTTTTATTGGATATAATAAGAAGTGGCAACTAAAGTTTTTGAAAGAAGCCAAAGACCAAAAGCAAAAACAAAAAAGTTTGCAAAATCAGATTGAGGAAATACAAAAAGAAGAAGAGAGAGCCTTGAAGCTCTACGTGCTTTTGATAGATTTTAATAAATAAAGATAAATCCCCTAAGACGGGGATTTTTTTATTATAAAAATGGTATAATTTATAGTAATGCGTTTAAAGGGTATAGAAATAGTTGGCTTTAAATCTTTTGCAAAAAAATCTGCGCTGTCTTTCGATGCCCCAGTAACTGCTGTTGTAGGCCCGAACGGCTCTGGAAAGAGTAATGTCGTAGAGGCATTTCGTTTTGTTCTCGGGGAACAATCCATGAAAAGCATGCGAGGGAAAAGTGGCGCTGACCTTATCTTTCGAGGCGGATCAAATGCGCCCAAACTCTCTCGAGCCCATGTTTCTATAACTTTTGATAATTCCGACAAAGTTTTTTCTTTGCCTATTTCAGAAAACGAAAAGGGAGGAGCGCCTATGCTTTTTGATACTATCTCTTTTACTCGAGAGATTTTTGCTGATGGTACTAGTAAATATCTTTTAAATGGTACTGAGATCAGACTCAAGCAAATGATAGAGCTCCTCTCCTCGGTAAACATCGGAGCTTCAGGGCACCATATCATTTCTCAAGGAGAAGCTGATGGCATACTACGAGCCAATACCAAAGATCGTCGAGAGATTTTGGAAGATGCACTCGGCCTCAAGATTTATCATTACCGTATCAAAGAAAGCGAATCAAAGCTCGCCAAGACACAAGAAACTTTAAAAGAAGTTCAGTCACTCCGACGAGAGCTGGCACCGCACTTAAACTTTTTGAAAAAGCAGGTTGAAAAGATAGAAAAAGGTAAGGTCATTCGTGATGAGCTTCAAGGTGCGCTTTTACGATTTCTTTCTATAGAAAAAGCGCACCTAGCAAAAGAAGACCAAAGACTCAGAGAAGCTTTCTCTTTTATTGAAAACAAAAAAGCTGATTTGGAAAAAGAGTTTGCAAATTTGCCGAGCCAAAACCAAGTTTCAGAAAACAATTTTGATATTGAAATACAAAAAACAAAAACCTTCCTTTCGGAAAATCTAGAAAAGCGTCGTGAACTAGAACAAAAGATAGGGCGTTTGGAAGGGAAGATAGAGGCTCACAGATCGCTCTCAAAAAATCAGAGTGTTTCGTCAAACTCTGGTGCTCATATATCTTTTGCTCCTACAGAGTACAAACAGATCCTCTCTGATATAGAGTACTTTATTGCTTCTGTTAGAACTGCCACCAGTATAGAAGCCATCAAAGCTGACTTGGAAAAGGTCTCTTTGATCATAGAAAAGCTAAAAGACAGAAATCCACAGGAGGTGGTAAATGTAGAAAAAAGCGTTGATCTGCCTGATATCAGAGAAACTGTTTTGGAACTTGAAGCTTTGCAAAAAGATTTGTTGGTTATAGTTTCCAAAGAGCAGGATCTACAAAAGTCTCTACAAGCTCTCGAAAACCAAAGAAATGATGCTCTGAGAAATAGTGCAACTAGCACCGAAGCACGCTATAGACTAACCAGTGAAATAAAACAGTGTGAATCAGAGTTGCAGATACTCGCTGTTTCCAAGAGTGCTTTTGCGGAGCGCAAAGAGAGATTTGATGAAGAAATAAAAGAAGCAGGTTTTCTCTTTGGTCCAACATTTTTACATAGCATCCATGCCTCTGATGCTGAAGAAGGTTTGGATATGCATGATCTGAAAAGAAGTATTGATAGACTCAAGATCAGACTAGAAGAGCACAGTGGCATCGGCAATGATGTTGTTTCAGAATATGAATCGACAAAAGATAGAGATGCCTTCCTAACAAAAGAAATGATAGATATAGAAGCAAGCATCAAAAACTTGGAGACATTGATTATTGATCTAAAAAAAGTTTTGGACGAGAGATTTACAAAAGGTGTAGAAGTTATCAACGAACGCTTTGGGGACTTTTTCAAGACTATGTTTGGTGGGGGAAGCGCATTTCTTTCTATTACTATGGAAAAGAAAAGAAAATCAAAATCTTCATTAGAAGATTTTGACCCTGAGCTTGTCGAAGGGGAAAATACCGAACCGGAAGGATTTGAGCGAGGTATAGAAGTGCATGTAAATCTGCCAAGCAAAAAAGTCAAAGAGCTCGGTATGCTCTCAGGTGGAGAACGCTCGCTCGTTTCTATTGCTCTACTCTTTGCAATCTCTCAAGTAAACCCACCACCATTTTTGGTGCTCGACGAAACAGATGCAGCACTGGACGAAGCCAACTCTCGTCGTTATGGAGATATGGTAGAGCGACTCTCTGAGTACTCTCAGCTCATTGTGGTTACTCACAATCGCGAAACTATGAGTCGCGCTGGTGTGCTCTTTGGGGTGACGCTAGGATCTGACGGAGGCTCCAAGCTCCTTTCTATCAAGTTTGATGAAGCGGTAAAGGTTGCGAAATAGGATAATAGTTTATGAATATATTAAAAGATAAAAAGTTCGATAAATTTTTTTAGCACTAAGCATCTTAACTTTTTTGCTTTTGTGTTTTGGTTTTATTCAATACTTACAGAACACATATATTTAGGAGAAGAGTTTTTTATCTTTTGATAATATGGCCACCTATTTTGGGGTTGTTTCAATTTTTTAGAAAAAAGTACTTTTCAGTAGTTACACTATTTTTCTTGACTATAATGGCTGTAATTTCATCAAGTTTGTTTCATGGATTTTTCTTATTAATGTTCGGCTTGGCTAGGAGGTTTTTAATTATATGGAAACAAGTTCTATGAAGCGGTAAAAGTGGCGAAGTGGTATAATAAAATTATGAAATCTCATAAATATACTGTTCTCTCAATACTAGCCTTTATACTAGTATTGGTTTTGTTTTTTATACTCAGACCGTACGTATATAAAATTATTCCTCCAAAGGAAGTAGAGATAAATAAAGAATTTTCTATACGAAAATGGCAAACAGTAACTTTTGGTCAAGATAAATATGTTACTTATTGTGGAACAAAAGGAAATGCTGTTTCTGGAACTGGACCAAAACCAGCTTATATTCTAAGAGTTAACAATGTCAAATATCCTTGTACTACTAAATCAATTAATTATTTTTATGATTCCGGTAACGACTTCTTTAGTCCTTTTGTTGTTTTTCTAACGCCTGGTAATCCAGCTACGGCTCTTATTAAGAACTCTAACCAAGCTTATAATGAATGGGCTGATAGTTTTTTATACAATAACTGTGGAGTATCCAATATTGGACAACAAGAAAAAATTGGATGTCTAAATGGTACTTACCCAGGATTAGTTGAAATCGGTGACCCGAGCGTATGTAGAAGACAAAACTATATTGATAAACAAACTTGTATAAATATTTATATTTCTAAGTTTAAAAATATGTGCACTCCTCAGCAATCAAAGCCAGTAAATGATAGTGGAACCTGGACACGTGAAATTAAAAATCAAGATGATTGTTTAGTTGAAGAAATAATCTCAAGACATTTACCAAGTGAAAACTGTCAACTTTTAATTAAAGATAAAAATAAGTTAGAACAATGTTTTAAGGACAGAAAAGCAGAGGAAGATTATTTTGAGTTTTTAAGAAATTAAAAATGAACTATATACTATTTTTATGCTATCGCTTAGAAATAGTATACTTTTGTTTAATTTTTATTAATTAAAAAGTTACTTAATAGGGTATAATCACCATTATGGAAGAAAACAATAAGATTACATTAGGATTTATCAGTAGAATTCTTGGTTTTTCTCGCATTATTAGTTTATTTGTAATTGTCTTGGCGGCATATTTACAAAATTATTTTCAAATAAAATCTTTACAAAACAGACGTTTCTACGAAACAGATTTTATTGATATCTTAAGCCGTATCGCTGAATTTGTTTGGTCTAACATACTCTTCACACTAGTTTTATTGATTATTTCCATTTTAACCATAAAGCTTTCCCGTAACACAAGGGATAAAAGATCAGGAAAGTTTTTACTAATCGTGGTTATTATTTCATTTTTACTATCGGTTATATTTGGCGGATTATTTCTTATGTCATTTAGCCAATAAATTTTTTATAGTAGTAAAAGGTTGCTAAATAATAAAAAACCATTAATATAGGAACAAATAAAGCAAATTCCTTAATGTCGACGAGTTCGACTATAATCCTGCAAAACCAGCCCGGCGTGTTGTGAAGCACCGGGTTTTTTATTTGCAAAATTTTTATGAGAGGTGTAAAGTCTCAAAAAACGTTGTTCATGAAAACAAAATATATTGTTTATCCCATATTGGGTAAATTGGTTGATTTATTCCTTAATCAAAGAGGTAGGCTTTCAGGTTGTGTTTTTGGTCAAAAGCCTGATGACAGAGGGTTGCAGATTATTGGAGAGATATTGGTATTTGAAGGCGGAGATGAAAATCCTGTAGAAAATATCTTTGTCTGCAAAATATCAACTCCCGTTAATCCTGATAATTTTTTTGATAGGATTGCCAACATTGATAATGTTAGGTCTCCCACTGGTTTTTCTATAGACTCTCCTCCCTTAGAAGAAATGAGTGTTTTACAACAAAGAGCTCTTCCTCTTGCCATAGAGGGTAGACCTTTCAAGGCAAGGTTTTGTTTTACAGATAAAAAGAGGGCCTTGTTACGCGGTGAACCAAAGGTTACTTACCCAGAAAAAGACATTTTTTCATAGGCCGGTTTTTTAGGAAAAAACCGGCCTTTTTTATTGCAAAAAAGCCATATTTTACAAGGCTATAAGGATTGTAGGGGAAAAGATTGACTTTAATTTCCCATAGTATATAATAGCCCTTACCTCCCAAAAGGGAGCTGTTTTTTGAAAATTATATAGAGAACGCGAGTTCTCAAAATCTATTTATGTAATTTATTGAGTTTTCAAACAAAAGCAAAAGTTTTTCTTTTGCCTCATTCTAGTCAGATATTATTTATAATTCTGACTTATACGAAGAGTTTGATCCTAGCTCAGGATGAACGCTGGCGGCGTGGATAAGGCATGCAA
>JAOAUE010000013.1:5018-6097 GCA_030157745.1 Minisyncoccota bacterium | reverse complement strand
AAACTCCGGAGAGGATGTAATAAGGTTGACTTGTAATAAGTTTTCAAATAAAGTTCAGAAAATCTTTAATTATGGAATTAAATACGCAAGATGTCTCTGGTTTAGTAGTAGAAGATCAGTTGGATAAAGAAATTTTTACTTGTTGTAAATGTGGAAATCAGTTTAGTCATATTGATGGCACATGGCTTCCTACAGGAATAGAATATAAAAGTCCTGTCCCAATATTAGATGGGAGTGTTGAAAATCCTCCACTTGTACTAAGTCTTACTGATGGCTTAAGGCCACCAGAGATTATCACTAGTGATGAGTTTACTTGTTATGGTTGCTTATAGTTCTTCAAAGTCGCAAATGCTCTTGGTTTGCGGCTTTTTTCTTTGAATTGACTTTTTTCATTTTTATTATAGTATCAAAGAAAAACAAAAAAATATGATTACTTTATCAACTGAGATTTTGCTTTACGAAAGCCCTTTTAATTTAGTTTTTAAGATAGCAGGAAGTGAAAGCGGGGGAAACTATTGTGTTAACATACTCAGAAAATTCCCTAAAGATCTTCCCATGGGCGTCTTTCGTGGAGAGTTTTTCTCTACAAAAAAAGAAGTAATTGATAACCTTGAAAGGATTTTGAGGGTAGCAATATACAACTGCCAGAAAGTTGAAAAAGTTGTAGATAATCTTTATGAAAATCCAAAAGGGCGGCGCCTTACGCTCGAGATGGTTAAAGAGATCATTGCAACTTTTAACCCTAAAGATGTTTGGGATATTGATACCAGCGAAAAGAAGTGGAAAATGAAATTTCTCACCAAAGCAGATGGTTTGGTCGAAGGGCAAGATGTATCAATAGTTTTTTTGGAAGGCTCTGAAAAGGGTGCTGAAAAAAAAGGTAAGCTACTGACAGATATTAAATCGACCTACTCGTTTCTTTTAGAAGGGATGCAATATCATACCGCTGCTGTTCATCGCGTAGAAAACATTGGTGATGGAGTTTACATGGTTATTTTAGATCATGCTCTCGCAAAGGTCACAATTACAAATACAAGGCAATAATACCAAAAGCCGCATTTGCGGCTTTTTTTATTTGC
>JAOAUE010000013.1:0-4918 GCA_030157745.1 Minisyncoccota bacterium | reverse complement strand
TCGACACTACATTTTCTCACTGTCTATATTGTCTAAAACTGTAAGAAGAATATAATGAAAGTACGGCTATTTAAAATTAGTACCTAGAACAATATTTATTGGGAGTGTTGCGTGGCATTAGAGACATCAGAATTTATTTTTTGGTTTCTCTAGTGCCCAGATACTCCATCTTGGCTTTAATGCTAGGGTACTAATTTCTCAAATAGCCGTAACAACAAACTCTGTTTTCCAAATTTGGATGCAGGGTTTTTTGTTTTGTGGGATAATCAAGTTATGAGAAAGAAACTCTTTATTTATAGCGCAATATTTGCAGTAGGGATATTTTTGCTGAATAAGTTTGCAAGTGTTTTTTATTGGTATAGCGCTATGCCTCAATTTGATATGATCATGCACACCCTAGGAGGGATATTTATCGCTATTTGGGGCTCAGCAATACTCTTGCCTGCTTTGAAAAATACAAGACCGATAGTTTGGACAATAGTTCTGTCAGCTCTGGTTTTGATAGTCGGTTTTTTGTGGGAAGTTTTTGAATTTTCAGTACAAGGCATAATGCACTTAGAGACACTGGCAAATATCCCTGACTCTCTCTCTGATATGGTCTGTGATCTTTTTGGGGGAGTAATAGGGAGCGCTTTTGTTATTATCAAAATAAAAAGTTACAATAGAGCACATGCAGAAAAACTTGGATCAGAATAAAAAATTAAAAATAACTTTTGCTGGAGGAACAGGTGCTGTGACCGGAGCAAACTTTCTTGTTGAAGGTGAGAACCTCAAATTTTTGGTGGACTGTGGGCTAGAGCAAGGGACAAAATCAGCAGATGACAACAACTGGTCACCATTTGCTTATGATCCAAGCAGTGTCGATATACTTTTTATCACTCACGCGCATATAGATCACATAGGTCGCATTCCAAAACTTATTCACGACGGATTTGTCGGTACTATTTATTCGACAATCCCAACCAAAGACATCACCGAGCTTATGCTTGAAGATACAGCGCATATACTTAGCAAGGGGGAAAATGAACTTTTGAAAAAGATATATACCGATGAAAACATCAGACAAGCTATGAGTCAGTGGAAAGTCATAGACTATCACCAAGACCTAGCTATTGGGCCATTTATTTTTCGATATCGAGATGCTGGACATGTACTGGGCTCTGGAATGCTTGAGATGATATATAACAACAAAAAGATAATCTTTACTGGGGACTTGGGGAACTCTCCTTCACCACTTTTGCGTGATACAGAATCTATCAAAAACGTAGACTATATGCTCATGGAAAGTGTCTACGGTGACCGCAATCACATGGCGCGCGATGAACGTCGCCAAAGACTAGAGCAAGTGATAGAAGATAACTATCGTCGCAAGGGAGCATTGATAGTACCGACATTTTCTCTTGAGCGCTCACAAGAGCTGCTCTTTGAAATCAACGAGCTTGTTGAGAACAAACGTATTCCGCAAATGCCAATATTTTTCGATAGTCCGCTCGGTATTCGTCTGACAAAGATTTATCGAAAGTACGGGCAATACTTCAATGACTTTGCCCGAACTCAACTCAAAGAAGGGGATGATATATTTAACTTCCCAGGACTCAAGTCGACACTCTTAACAGATGAATCAAAAGAGATAGTCAATGAACAAAACCCAAAGATTGTCATTGCGGGAAGTGGGATGAGTAATGGCGGTAGAATTCTTCACCATGAAGCCAACTTTCTCCCTGACGCAAACAACACTCTTCTTCTGACAGGTTATCAATCAGTAGGGACTCTCGGTAGGATTATTCAGGAAGGAGCAAAGATGATTCGCATAAATGGACAAGAAATACCTGTAAAGGCTCACATAGAATTTATCGAAGGATATTCTGGGCACAAAGATTCTGATCACCTTATAGAATTTGTCGAACAAACAGCAGATACTCTCAAAGCGGTTTATGTGGCGATGGGTGAGCCAAAGAGTTCACTTTTCTTAACACAGAGATTGCGAGATTATCTTGGTGTTATGGCTTATGCACCAAATGCTGGTGATGTAGTAGAATTAGATTGCAATTAAGCTGTTAAATTTTTTATGGAAAACGACGACAAACACGGACATTTGAAAATAAAACTTGGAGTAAGTGGCGCTGCTGAGACAGGTCACTGTGGACTAGATGCTCTCGACAAAGCCAAAGAGCTTGGAAGAGAAATCATTCGCCAAGGAGGGATACTTGTAACTGGTGCTACTACCGGTTTTCCTCTTTGGAGTGCTATGGGTGCCAAAGAAGAGCGTGGCATATCGATAGGACTTTCTCCGGCGGTAGATGCTAGAGAGCATGTAGAAGGCTACAGGCTACCGCTAGACTATATGGACCTCATCATTTACACAGGATTTGGTTTCCCTGGTAGAGACTTACTCTTTACTCGTAGTTGTGAAGCGCTTTTTATAGGTTGTGGACGTATTGGCACCATCCATGAGTTCACCATCGCTTTTGAAGAAGGCAAACCTATCGGAGTCCTCGAAGGAAGCTGGACTATGGATGAACAGATAAAAGATATGATAGAAAAAAGCGATAGACCTGCAAGTCATGTAATATTTGATCCAGACCCAAAATCTTTGGTTGCAAAGATAATCAAAATGGTAGAAGAGGGGAGGAGGGATTTGAATCACAAATAGTATTGTGTTAGTATAAAAACACAAGCTTTTGGGAGCTATCAACTCCTTGTCCTGCGTAGCTTCATGCGAAGCAGGGCGAGCTTTGGGAAGAAATTCGCCAGCTGGCGGAAAGTAGAACCCAATAAATGAGAACCCTCTAGGGTTAAAGCTAAGGTGGTACCACGAGTAAAACTCGTCCTTGCAATATGACAATATGTCGTAATGCGTGGACGAGTTTTATTTTTATATTATGAATAACAATCAACAATCACAATCAGAAAAATCACAAAGAGCTCTCGATGAAGAGGCGGTTTTAGCATTTTGGAAAGAGAACAATATTTTTGAAAAAAGTCTTTCTAGGGAGACAAATAAAGGTGAGTATATTTTTTATGAAGGTCCTCCAACTGCAAACGCCAAGCCAGCTCTGCACCACCTCGAAGCACGTGCTTTCAAGGATGTATTGCCGAGATATAAAACAATGCAAGGCTATCATGTGCCACGGCGTGCTGGTTGGGATACACACGGACTGCCTGTGGAGCTCCAGATAGAAAAGGCTCTTGGCTTAACTTCAAAGAAACAGATCGAAGAATACGGTGTCGCCAAGTTCAACAAAGAATGTAAAGACAGCGTCTTTACTTACATCAAAGACTGGGAGAATTTTACCGATCGAATAGGGTATTGGGTAGACAAAAAGAGTGCTTACTATACTTTTAATAACGACTACATAGAAAGCCTTTGGAATATAGTTGGCAAAATAAATGATAGAGGACTTTTATACAAAGACTATCGCATCGTGCCATGGTGTCCTCGTTGTGGAACAGGACTTTCTTCGCACGAGTTGGCGCAAGGCTATATGGATGTGAAGGACTTGTCTGTGTATGCGAAGTTTCGAGTTCGCACTGAGATTGGCACTTTTTTTCAGTCCTCGGGTCGCTTCGCTCAACCAGACATTCAAAAAAGTACCAATCTCAATGCTTTATATATTTTGGCGTGGACAACAACACCGTGGACACTTCCTGGAAATGTCGCTCTTGCAGTTGGAGAAAATATTGATTATGTCGTTGTGAAAGTTGTGGAAGAGAATTTTATTCTGGCCAAAGAAAGACTTTCTTTGATAGAAGGAGAATACGAAGTAGTTTTAGAAATAAAAGGCTCTGAGCTTGTAGGTTTAGAATACGAACCGCTTTATCCATATTTTAAAGAAGAAGTAAGACAAAACAATGTTGAGTTAAATAAAATTAGTAATGCTTTTAAGGTTTATGAAGCTGATTTTGTGACAACGACAGACGGTACAGGTATTGTGCATATTGCACCAATGTATGGAGCAGACGACTTCAGTCTTGCAAACAAACTAAATCTACCTAAGCATCACCTTGTTGGTCTCGACGGGCGTTTTTATTCAGAGATGGGCCCTCTCTCTGGAAGATTTGTTAAAGATGAGGAAGTAGCAGTAGATATCATCAAGGACTTGGCTCATAGAGGGCAACTTTTCAAAAAAGAAAAATACGAACACTCATATCCGCATTGCTGGAGATGTAAAACTCCGCTGATTTATTATGCTCGGGACTCTTGGTATGTGCGTATGAGCGAACTCCGCGATGATTTGCTCAAGGCAAATGATGGTATCAATTGGGAACCAGAACATATAAAAGAAGGAAGATTTGGTGAATGGCTTCGCGAGGTTAAAGACTGGGCATTTTCTCGTGAGCGATATTGGGGAACGCCACTGCCTGTTTGGGAAACTTCTGGGGGTGAGAGAGTGATTGTCAGCAGTTTGGAAAAACTCAAGTCTCTAACAAAGTCTTCGGGTAACAGTTATTTTGTCATGCGCCATGGTCAGACTGATCACAATGTTCGGGGGGAGTGGAATTGTGATCCGAGTACACCAGACCCTTTGACTGAGCTGGGAATAGAGCAGGTGAAAAATACTGCAAAAGCTTTTGATGGAGATTTTGATCTAGTTATTACTTCGCCGTATTCTCGCACCAAAAAATCAGCAGAAATATTTTTGCAAGAAAAAGGTTTGGATGTGGAAGTGATAGAAGATGTGCGAATAGGAGAGTGGGCAGTCGGAAGAGAGTTTAACAACAGAGCTTTTTCTGAGTACTTTGATGTTAGAAACAACAGCGAAGATAGATATGGATTTAAGACGCCAGACGGAGAGAGTTATATAGATGTTTTGAAGAGAGCTGGAGAATTTATATATGATTTGGAGACGAAGTATAAAGGCAAAAAGATTTTGATAGTCACTCATGGCGCTATTGCTAGAGCGATAGAGCTCCATAG
>JAOAUE010000012.1 GCA_030157745.1 Minisyncoccota bacterium | reverse complement strand
CTTAACAAATGACAGTGATGATGGTGATGATAAGTTTGAAAAAAAAGCCGAGTCTGAAGGTAAAAATGTTTGGCAAATAGCTGAGCTTTATACCGAGTATTTCCACAAAAGCATGGAAGCGGTAAATGTCCTACCTCCAAACATAGAACCTAAAGCAACAGAGCATATAAAAGAAATGGTTGCTCTTGTTGAATTACTACTTGAAAAAGGATTTGCATACGAAACTGATCAGGCTATTTATTTCGACGTATCAAAAGATCCAAAGTACGGGGAACTCTCTGGGCAAAAACTTAGTGATAAAAATCTCGGTGTCCGGGAAGATGTCGTTATAGACAAGCAAAAAAAACATCCGTCAGATTTTGCTCTCTGGTTTAAAAGAGTTGGTAAATTTGCAAACCACAGCATGTATTGGCCAAGCCCAAAAAGTATACAGGGAGATGGCTTTCCTGGTTGGCACATAGAGTGTTCCGCCATGAGCATGCACTACCTCGGAGAAACTATAGATATACATACTGGGGGCATAGACCACATACCAGTACATCACGAAAATGAAATAGCGCAGAGCGAATGTGCTACAGGACACAACTTTGTCAGGTATTGGGTTCACCACGCATTTTTGAACGTGGATGGAGAAAAAATGAGTAAAAGCAAAAATAACTTTTATACTCTCTCTGATATAGGGTCCCACGATATAAATCCACTATCTATGAGACTCCTTTGCATGCAGACAAGCTACAGAAAACCTATGAACTTCACCTGGGAATCTCTAGAGAGTGCGCAAACCCAACTCAAAAAACTTCAGACACTAGCTTCCAAAAAGTACGAGGGCGGAAATATAAACCTTGACTATGAAAAAATGTTTAAGGACGCTCTATCTGATGATCTAAATACCGCCAAAGCACTCTCTACTATATGGGAAATGTTCGCTGACAAAAATATCTCAAAAGAAGATAAGTACACAACTCTCATGTCTTTTGATCAAGTGCTTGGACTAAACCTAAAAGACGTTCCAACATTTGAGATAACAGAAGAAGCAAAAGAAATTTTGGAAAAAATGAATGAAGCTAGAGCAAGCAAAGAATATGCGAGCTCTGATACTCTAAGAGAGAAACTTGAATCTCTCGGCTACAGTGTTGAACAAACTACAGAAGGAGCAGTGCTTAGTTAGGATATGATCCGCTAGCAGGAAGAGTTACTATAAACGTAGAGCCCTTGCCAAGTCCTGGCGATTCTATAGTTACATCTCCTTTGTGCGCGCGAGCTATTTGTTGAGCTAGATAAAGACCTAGACCACTTCCACCAGTATTTGTTTTGCCACCCTCTCCACGACTAAACTTTTCAAAAAGCTTGGCTTTTGTTTCAGGTGATATCCCCATGCCGTTATCCAAAACAGAAAAGATAATATTGCCCCCCTCTCTCTTTAAGGAAATTTTTACAAAACCTTTTGGTGTGTATTTGATGCTGTTATCAACAAGATTGAGAAATACTTGCTTTATCTTTGTAGCATCAGCGCTAACTATGAACTGGTCATGATTATCCATTTCCAAAGAAAAATCTAAACTCTTACTCTCTGCCGGAACTTTCATTTCGTTATAGAGAGTCGTAACCACCGTCGAGAGACTAGTTGGGGCAAATTCATATTTCATACCTCCCTGCTCGATCTTTGAGACGTTGAGCAAGTCTTCAACTATATTTGTAAGACCTTGTGCTGAAGTATATATACGTTTGACTGCTTCATCTTGTTTGGAATCAAGAGATCCAAAAGCGCCCTCAGAGAGCATTGAAGCATAGCCTTTGATGGCAGTCAGCGGAGAGCGGAGCTGGTGAGAAGCCAGTGAAAGAAATTCTGTTTTGAGCTTGTCCAAGCCTTTGAGTTTGTCATTTGCTTCAGCAAGAGAGAGGTTTGATTTTTCAAGCTGATAGCTCAATTCTTCTAAATGTTCTCTCTGAGAAACTTCTCTTTTTATACTTTTGATCAACAAAATACCGAAAGCAATAGCTAGCAAAAACGTTACAGCTACAACGTAATGTATTACTGTTATATTACTTATAAACATCAAAGAAAATATTAAGGACCACAATGCGTAAACAAGGATTTGCCCGGAGACAACGTGAGAGTTGAATGTTTTGTAGGCGGTAATTATATAAGCAGTAAAACCTATGAACAAAATCATACCTAGCGGACCTATTAGATTGATCTCATAGTTTTTAAATAGCTCCCCATAAATGTTAGAGGCTGAAAAAACAAGCAAAAATAACATTATCCCAGAAGTCATCATCACGATCTTATTCTTATTATCAGAATTAGATTGTAAATTTTTGTATGACTTTATGGCTATAAAACCAATCCAAAATACACAAAATAATTCTAGAGCATAAATATATTTCCACAAAAGACCGACATTGCCCTGACAATCTGCCAAATTAAAAGAAGGAATATTATAAGCTGTTGGGGTAAAAAAAAGTACTACAAAATAAAACAGTGAAAGCAAAAGTTTGCTTTTAAGAGAGATATCTTGTTGCTTGGCAAAGACACTTACAAAATAAACTGAAAGTAAAAATATAGGCACCTCTAAAATACCTGTAAGTTGCCAAGAAAAATGTACCAACGAAGTTGGGACGGCGACCCATTGAACAATAATATTTATAACCCACAGAGAAAACAATATACTGATACCTAAGAAAAGCTTGCTGACTAAAGAGCGTTTATCTTTAATAAAAATGAATAACCCTAAAATTAGAGATATAATAACAACAGGTATATACGCATAATAAAGAAGTGTCGGTGCTATGGATAAGTCAAAAAACCTTAGAAATGAAGGAGCTGCATCTGCACATAAGTTTGAAAAAATAGAATCTACCATATAGTTATGACTGATCTTTTATTATTATGTAATCTCCCTTTAAAATAGTTTTATAAAAAGTAAAAGATACACTGCAAACCAAAGAAAGTAAGAGAAAGGCAACTAAGATTGTATTATTCCTAATTTGCATTATAATCGTAATTATACATGAAAATACTGTTCATATCAAACGACTTGATTGGTGGAAATATTGCAAATCTGCTGGTAAAAGAAGGTCATGAAGTAAAAATATATATACATGAAAAGGCTCGGAGAGCTAACTTCGAAAACATAATCACTAAAGTAAAAGATTGGCGTAAAGAACTTGAGTGGGTTGGTAAAGATGGGCTTATTGTCTTTGATGATACTGGTTGGGGCAAACAACAAACAATGCTCAGAAAAAAAGGCTACACTGTTTTTGGCGGATCTGAAAAGGGAGATGAACTTGAATTTAGTCGAGAATACACTCAAGAAATTTTCAAAAAATATGGGCTAGAGACTAAAGAAACAAAAGATTTTGAATCAATACAAGATGCAATTTTATATATTGAAAAAAACCCGAAAACTTGGGTGATTAAACAAAATGATCATGCTCCAAAAGCCATGAATTATGTAGGGCACTTTAAAGATGGTAAAGACACGATTGCGGTTTTAGAAAGCTATTTAGCAAACCCAAAACTAAAAAAAGAGAGAGTTACATTGCAAGAGAGGATATATGGGGTAGAAGTTGGGGTTGGAAGATATTTTAATGGTAGTGACTGGGTCGGGCCAATCGAAATCAATGTGGAACATAAAAAGTTTTTTCCTGGTGATATAGGCCCAACAACAAGTGAAATGGGTACCCTTGCTTGGTATACAAAAAATGAGAAAAATCGACTTTTCCAAGAAGTACTGTCTCCTCTTAGTGAGTACTTAAAAGAAATAGACTTTCGTGGTGACTTTGAAGTTAACTGTATTGTAAATGAAGAGGGACCACTTCCGCTTGAGGTTACACCAAGGTTTGGTTCCCCTATAATCCACTTGCATAGCGAACTACATTCTTCTCCTTGGGGTGAGTTTTTGTATGCTATAGCTTCTGGACAAAAATACAACCTTGAATGGAAAAAAGGTTATGGGATTGTTGTCTTACTTGCTGTTCCTCCGTTCCCTTATACAAAAAAAGAAATACATAACTCTTCGAAAGGAATAAAGATCTTCTTCCATAATATAAAAGAAGATGATCTTGAACATATTCATTTAGAAGAAGTTTCGAAACAAGAAGAAAGTGACCAGCTTTATATTTCTGACGATAGAGGCTACATAATGTATGCGACAAATACAGGAAAAACCATAAAAGAGGCTATAAAAAATACCTACGATATAGTAGAAAAAATAATAATACCAAAAATGATATACAGAAACGATATTGGTACTCGTTTTTTGAAAAATGATTATAGCACTTTAAAAAAAATGGGTTATATAGATTAAAATAAAAACCTCTTTGTTTTACCAAAGAGGTTTTTTAAATTTAAACAACAAGCATTAAGGCACCTACCAACATAATAACAATAGATACGCCCTTGTGAACTAAGTTTCCATAAGAAATGTCTTCCTTTAAAACCTTTGGGAAAAATATTGTGCATATTATCCCAAGCAAGAAAACAACTATCGGTTGACTTACTTCTAGTAAGAAAACCATTGTTACGGGTGTAAGCAAAAGAGCATAGTTCGCCAAAAGGTTACCTATTATGGTTGCGATTTCAGAAAAAATATTAAGAGCCAATATGCTCCTACCGCTTTGCTTAAGCATTGAACTAAAGCCTTCTCTGTAGGGTTTTACAAAAACAAGAACAATAATACCTGCTATACCTAACCCAACATGCTCCCAAAAAGACGCTACCCAAAAACCACTATCTTTGCCGACAAATTTAAACAGTATCCCCCAGATGGCTATCAAGAGAGACGATAGTGTCATCAAAATAATTGGTTTCCAAATAATCTTATAACCCTTCTTTACGCCTTCTTCCCTATTAGTTTTAATAGATAGCACCAGCCCTCCGATTAAAATAATCACCCCACCAACAAGTTGGCTTGGTAGCAACTTTTCTCCTAAAACAAAATATCCTAAGATATAAGCAAAGAGTGGAGCTGTGAGAAACCATGGTACAACAGAAGAAACATCATCATGCGATAGCGCATTTAAATAGAACACGATCCACAGAAGATTACAGAACCCGGCAATTACCAAAAGGACTATATCACTACTTGCTAAGTGAAAAGATCCTTTAGTAAAAATAAAAATTGCTAAAGCGGCGATAAATCCAAATAAAGATGAGAACAGGACGAGTGAACCTATAGGATGACCTATATGTTTATTACGTTCAACAAGGTACGAATCACTGATATTAACCAATGACCATAAAAATACTGCTACGAGAGTAAGAATAATCCACATAATATTTTATTTCTCCAAAACGCTTCTTACAAACTCTGTTAAAGTCGCCCCGACTGCCTCTAAGGCTTTTATAAATGGCGCTCCATCATGAAGCTCCGGATGTGTGTCTATCTCCAAAAACCAAATCTTACCAAATCTATCCACCACAAACTCACTTTGAGAATAATCCTTGGCTCCCAGACTTTTGTGAAGGCTCAGTGCTAGATCGCTAAGCCTTTGTCTCTCATCAGCTCGCAGTCTAGAAGAATTCATAGCATAAGGGCTTTTGCGGTTTTCATTGGTCAAAATTCCTCTCTTGGGCGAGTCCACGTCTACTACTGGCAAAACATAGTCTCTCTTGTTTCGAAAATCTTCTATCACACCCACTGCTACTTCTGTACCTTCTATGTATTGCTCAACCAAAAAAGGCTGGCTGTGAGAGATGGCTTCCTCAACTATCTGTGACAGGTCAAGCGGAGTAAAAGCAAAAAATGTTTTGACCGAACCACTACCATAAAGAGGCTTCACCACCCAAGGCGGAGCCATGGTTTTGTAAATGCGCGCAGTCATCTCGGAGACAGATTCACCTTCTTCTGGCATCAAAAGCATAGAGACCGGAGTTTTTATCCCAAGATTTTGTGCATATTCTTTAGCAGTATTTTTGTTAAATGCTAGGGCTGAAGAGATAACACCAGAGCCACTATAAGGAAGTCCGTAGCTATCCAAAAGTTTTTGCAATCCACCATCCTCTCCAAACTCTCCATGAAGAGCATTCCAAACATAATCAACAGATGCCTGCGCTTTTTCCATATCGGCTGGTACGCCTTTGATATGCAACACACCTTCCTTATCAAGGAGCATATCTATAGCTTCAAAACCTGCTTCTTGAAGAGCTTGTGCTACTGCCCCACCTGTCTTTAAAGACAAGTCATAAGCTCCACTGATACCACCGCGAATAATACCGATACGTTTCATTGTGATAAGTATAGCATTTAGTTTTTATTAGGGCAGGATTTGGTCACGAGTTACTAATTCGCTACACTCATAAGTACTCGCGACCCCGGCTCGCTCGCCTATCGGCATAGCTACGCCTTTCAAATCCGCACGTACGACAAGCAGTTGTCGTACTCCGGCGCACAAAAACAAAAACATCTCACAATGAAGTGAGATGTTTTTGTTTTTGTGCGCCGGGC
>JAOAUE010000011.1 GCA_030157745.1 Minisyncoccota bacterium | reverse complement strand
TATGAAAACTTATAAAAATATAGACAGTTACTTCAAGGACGTTCCAAAAGAATTTTTGCCAAAGCTAAAAGAAATGCGCTCCATAACAAAAGAGCTCATTCCAAAAGGCGTAGAATCTATCAAGTACGGCATGCCGACCATAGAAGTAGATGGTAAAAACTTCGTACACTATGCTTCGATGAAGGGACACCTCGGCTTTTATCCGGCTCCTTCAGGCATCAAGCCTTTTGAGGAGGAGCTGAAAAAGAAGGGTCTGAGTTATTCCAAAGGTTGCATAAGGCTACCTTATGACAAACCTCTCCCAATACCCTTAATAAAGAAAATAATCAAGCATCGCCTATCGGAAACAAAAGCAAAGAAGAAATAAAAGGAGTATAATAAAAGCATATGAAAAAGTTTTATTTTATTTTGAGTTTATTATTAGTTTTACCAAAAGTTGCATCAGCTCATGTTAAGTGGTTCGTCGATAGCCAAAGTGTTATTGAAAATGGCCATGGCATGAGCGCTTTTTATGGGTGGGGGAGCAAAGAGGTTTTGATCTGGTCAGGAGTTGTTTTTGCTGTAGTTTTTATCTTTAGTCGTTTGGACAAAGCATTGAAAACTCCAAAAGGGTTACTTTCTTTTGGGCTTAAACATGAAAAAGGTATCAACCGCATAGCGCAAGTAGTACTCGGAGTGTTCCTCATAACAGTTAGCTTGGTTTGGAAAGTTATATTGATACCAGAGTTTCCTATAAACTCTTTTTTAACAAATATTTTAGGGTACATAGAGGTTTTGTTTGGTTTGATGTTTATCTTCAACATCAAACCGAGAGTGGCTTCTCTTGGACTCGGAGTGTTGTGTTTAGGGCTCATAGCTCAGGTAGGGTTTGTCGCATTTTTAGAAAATGCATTACTTTTTAGCTTGGCTGTATATTTCTTTGTGGTTAATTCAAAAGAAAGCTCAAAAGCTTTTCGCCTACACAAACATGCTGTTGAGATAGTACGCATCGCAACAGGTGTCTCACTGGTAACCTTAGCTTTTACTGAAAAGCTTCTTTATCCAGAGCTTAGTATGAATTTCTTGGAGGTTCATCATTGGAATTTCATGCAAAGCGTTTTCCCTTGGTTCTCTGACAAGCTCTTTGTACTCAGTACTGGTTTTGCCGAAATGATCTTTGGTATTTTGTTTATACTTGGTTATATCACCCGCATCACTACTGTTTTGATAGCTATATTTTTCGGATTTTCTGTCACGACAATGCTCATGCAGTTTGGAGAGTGGGAAGTAGAGGATTTGGTTGTGTATGTGGCGGCAGTATTGTTTGTATTTTATGGACACGGTCGGACAAAGTTTTTTCACTTTACAAGACCAAAAACTAATCCTCTAGTAGCTAACTCTAGTAATAGATCTTAAGGTATAATCGTTATATATGTATATGAAAAATTCACAATCAGGTTTTATCCCATTATTGGTAGCTTTTATAGCGGTGCTCTCTATAGGAGGCGGAGTTTGGGCTTATAAGTCTTATGAGCACAAAAAAGAGTTTAAATTAGATAATGAGAAGACTAGAGCTGATATTGAAATCAGACAAGAGTCTAAGGTCGCACTTGATGGTCAAACAAAGGCAGAAGATAGAGGTGGATATGGCGAGGATTATCCAGATGAGTTTGGTGATGATGGGTATGAAGATGAGGAAGAAGATAGTAAAGAAATAGAGATAGTTAGACTACCTCCAACTCCTGCCCCTGCTCCAACAACCGTGAAGTCTTTCACTATGACAGATGTAAAAACCCATAACTCTAGTAGTAGTTGTTGGACAGTAGTAAGTGGAAGTGTTTATGATGTTACTACTTGGATCAACAAACACCCAGGGGGATCAAGCGCTATCAAAGGTATGTGTGGAGTGGATGCTACAAGTGCATTTAGTGGTCAGCACGGAGGTCAATCTCGTCCTGTATCAGAGCTCGCATCTTTTAAGATTGGAATTTTAAAATAGTTTTATACAGAGAGTCCGGGCTTATAGCTCGGACTTTTTGTTTTTTCTCAAGATCAAAAATGTCATTATAGAGTTGGTAGTAATCATGGCTATAGAGTGGAGAGTGGTAGCGATGTTGTAAGCCTGAAGCGATATGAGCATCAAGATATGTCGAAAGACATTTGTGGCGTACAAGATAGGACTTTCTGTTTCTGGATGCAAAAATGTCTTGCGTATAGTTGGCATAAAAGCTATCAAGTCTATACTAACAGCGATAATCACAGAGACAGTTGGGTCTTTGGTCAAAATCCAAGGGATGATACCAAGAAGAGCTATTATCAAAAACAAAGTGTCTATTTTTTTGATGTTTTTAAAACCGTGACGCAAAGAAAAGAAAAATATAATGATTGTAAAAACCTCGGAAGCAGCAGTTGGCAAAGCTCCTATCCCAGCGCCTTTGGCAACTTGCCCAAAAAATATAATACAAGAAACTATAGACCAAACTAGCCAAGTGTAAGGGTGAGGTTGTATTTTTCTTTTGATGATATCTCTAAGATATGGAACATTGCCAATGATGGCTAAGATAGAGGCAATGATGGCGACTGTTTCTTTCATGTCTTTGTATTATAACACTTAAGACTTTCTCGGTTTTCTTATTCCAAGAGCGATAGTTATAGCGAGAGACATAATAACTCCGATACACATAAATAATATTTTGTAAGAATAAAGAGCAAATATGAGTCCTGCAATGAGTGGCCCAACAGTGTAGGCAACAGGCATCATCATTCGATATGTACTGATGACACTGCTATCGCTGTCAGAGACTCTTTTGAAAAAAGCGCTGTCACAGACTGTTTCAAGTACGCTGGCACCGATTCTAGTCATGAAAAGGACAGAAGCGTATAAAATAGGCGAAGCTTGACCTAGGTTTGCAAAGATTATTGTAGCGATAGCCATAATAACAAGAGCGCTATACATCAAGCCCTTTTCTCCGAATTTGTCAGCCAGTTTTCCTGTTGGGTAGGGGAAAATAACAAAAGCTGAAAGCATAACTGCCAAGATAAAGCCGAGTGTTTTCCAAGAAAAGCCAATCACACTTGTTAGGTAAACAGGGGAGTAGATAACCATCACCACAAAGTAAAGCTGTAGAAGGAAGTTCAGTATAGTTATTTTCCTTAGAGATTTGTTTTTGCGCAGTATGTGTAGACCATCCGCAAAATGGCTTTTTTTGTAAAGCCTATCCACAAACCCTCTCTGCCCGATAACTACAGCAAAAAGTGTCAACAATACGACAAAAGAAGCCACTATATAAATAGCTGAAAAGTTTAGCCTAGTTTGAATAAACGAAGATATAAGAGGGGCTATTACCCAGCCGATATTACCAAGAGTCAAATAGGCGCCTCTGATGTTGCCAGTTTTAGATTCGCTTGAGTAGTGTTCTAAGAATATATCTAGTCCATATAAAACTAGAGAGTTGAGAGAAAAATAAAGAATAAAAAATGGTATTACAGAAAAGCCTGTGTGATTGCTAATCAAAAAAAGTAAAACAGCGCTTAATACTAGAACTAAAGACATGTACTTTATATTTCCGATCATTCGCACTATCTTTGGAGCAAAACTGACAAATACAAGAGCTAAAATAGAAGAGATGGTATAAGAGAGGCTAATGACGCTAGGAGAGACGTATTTTGCTAGCATGCTTGAATTCACATAAGCCAA
Source organism: Minisyncoccota bacterium (assembly GCA_030157745.1). Classification (GTDB taxonomy): domain Bacteria; phylum Patescibacteriota; class Minisyncoccia; order Phycocordibacterales; family UBA9973; genus UBA4124. The sequence goes on along the minus strand of JAOAUE010000011.1, from coordinate 24,370 downwards.
AAGGGCCATGTGAAGAGAAAACAAAAATGAAGCTAAGAAAATAAGTCTTATGTGTTTTTTCATCCAGCGCAAAATAGGATATTGGTTTTCCTATTGTTAACAAAAAAATACATGCTTCGACTATACATATGTTTATTATAACAAAATATACAGCAATTACATGTACTATTTTTGTACTGGAAAAGTTTTAGACAGTAAGTATAACAGGTATCACCACAGGGCTCTTGGCGGTTTTTTGGTATAGATACTTAGAAACTGTATCAGCGACATTGTTTTTAACATTATCAATATTTATTTGAGAATGTCCTTGTTCACCACGATATGATTGCTCAACTGTACGCTTGATAAGTGTACGAGTGTGACGTAAGAGTTCTTGGTTTTCTTTGAGGTAAACAAAACCACGAGAAATAATGTCAGGACTCTTTCGGAGTACCCCAGTTCTTTGATCAACAGTTGCAATGATAACAAACATACCAGCATCAGCCAGAGCTTGTCTATCTCGGAGCACTACTGACTGCTCATCTCCAATAGAAAATCCATCCACAACCATAGGGTTTGAAGGAGCTTTTTCCTTGAGAACCTTTATCTTTGTGCCATTTTCTACTATTTCTATAATGCTTCCATTATCTGGAACAACTATATTTTCCTCAGGCATGCCGAGCTCCATTGCTAGCTCTTTGTGTAATTCCAATCTGAAATGATTCCCGTGAATAGGAATAAAAAACTTTTCATTCACTTTTCTATGCAACCACTTCACGTCTTCTTTGTTTCCGTGCCCAGTAGCGTGAACTATTTCTTCTCCAGGAGTTCGGTAACTAATTAGTTTTACACCTTGTCTTGAAAGACCGTCTTTCATTTTTTCTACAGCACGTTCGTTCCCAGGAATAACTGAAGCCGAGAGAATAACCCTGTCTCCTTTTTTAAGAGATAGTTTTTTGTTACTTTTTTGTGCTAAACGATTGAGTCCACCAAATTCTTCACCTTGTGCTCCTGTTATAAGAACAATAATCTTATTGTCAGGATACTTATCTACATCATCAACTGGTATAATAGTTCCTTTTTGTACTTTTAATAGACCGGCTTGAATTATGATATCAATATTGGTTTTCATTGATCTTCCTTCGAGAACAATCTTTTTACCCATTTGTTCTGCAATCTCAATAATTTTAATCAATCTTGTTATGTGAGAAGCAAAAGCTGCCATGTAGATTCTATTGTTTTTCTCTCTTTTCAAAATTTCTTCTATACCTTTATGTACTCTTACTTCTGGCATAGCAAAACCTTCGTTCTCAATGTTTGTTGAGTCTGTCATCAAGAGAAGTGTCTTGTTGTTATCAAATATTTTGTATTCTTTTTCTTCTTCAGGGCTTACTACTCCATCTATTTGATCGAGTTTATAGTCTCCCGGGTTTACTACCCATCCATAGGGAGTATCAATCATAATTCCCATAGAATCTGGGATAGTGTGAGTCACGCCCCAAAACTTAACCTTGATTTTTCCAAGGGTTATAGTTTCGTCTTTCTCAACATTAATAGCATTAAGTGCTGGTAGGTGTGGGAATTCAGCTTGGCGCTTACGCATCATTAAGACTGTTAGATTTCGAGAATAAACAGGGGGGTTACCAATGCGAGAGAGAACTAGTGGTACTCCTCCGATGTGGTCCAAGTGTCCGTGAGTCACAATCAAAGCTCTGATTTTGTCTTTGCGTTCCTCGAGGTAACGAGTGTTTGGTATGACGTAGTCGATACCTGGAGTTTCGCCACTTGCAAAGTGCATACCAGCATCTATAACGATGATGTCATCACCTATCTCGATAGCAGTCATGTTCTTGCCGATTTCTTCTACTCCACCAAGAGGTATGATACGGATATTGCCCGGAGCAAGTTCTGGGATGTGAGCAGTTTTGCGCTCAGTTGGCATAGCGTTTAGTTCGTGTATTTCAACAGTTGGTTGAACAGGGCGGCGTTTGAACTGGTTGCGCGCACCAAAAGACCTTCTTTTTACAAAAGGCTTTTTTGCTTGGTGTGTATTTGTATTGTGTGAGTTTTGAGGTTTGTTTGTGTGTGTATTTTCTGTCATATATTTTAATTATTTATGAACCATTTCCATACTTTGTCTGTGCGAGCGTACCAAAGATTTGCTTGTTCGAAGATCTCTTCGGGGGCAGTTATCTCTTTGGCTTGTGTGACACTTATGTCCTTTGTAAAAATCTGCACAAATGGTTTTGTATAGAGTGGAATGAGGTGTTGATATCCTCCTATGGGCTCTTGTGAAGAAGCCAAAATAAAAGAGTATTTTCCTTGTTGTACTTGATCGATAAATAGTCCTTGATCAAATACTTGCACCGTAGTCATTATACCAAAAGATTCTAAAATCTTTGAGAGAATTTCAGCAGTCTTTATAAGATCATCATCCTTTTGAACTGCTATCGGTATTGGCGAAGAAAGAGTTATCTTTGAGGCCAAATCGCTACGAGGGGAATCCTTCGAAAAGAGAGGAATACCATAACCATTTTCTATACTATCAATTATTTGGTTTCTGTCAACTAGGTTGCCAATATAAGAGAGCTTTTGAACGCCTAGATTTTGAGCGTCAGCTTTATTGATCCATAGAGCAACTTCGTTTTTTGAAAGAGTTTTTTGAATATTAAAATCGCTGACTATAGACTGATCGATAAGTTTAGTATCCAAAGAACTGGTGCTATTGATATCGTTATTTTTAAGAGCAGAAAGTAGGCTGAGTTGGTTTGTGTAAATTTTGAAAATGAATTTTTCTACAAAAGCTCTTTGCTCAGGGAAGTGTCTGTTCGGTACCAATACAATCTCGCTCGGCAAACTGTCTTTATATGAAATATGAGAGAGTTTGAATGCTCCAGATCCGACAGGCTCTATGTTCAGATAGCTATCCTCAAAAGAATCTATAGGAATATTTTCCCATAGTGTTTTCGGGATAATACCCAAAGAAAGCTTGTTTTTTAAATCATCAAAAGAGGATGTTGTTCTAAATCTAAGGGTGTTACTAGAGAGAATCTCTACCGATATGTTAGCCCAAGAGCTTGCCGGATCTTTTTTTAGAGCCAAAGATTTTTTTGTTTGAAAGGTAAAAAGTATATCTGAAGTTGTGAGGGGGGTTTTGTTTGAAAAAACTAAACCATCCAAAACAGTACAATCAATATTTTTGTCTCGGGGATCTTCTATGCATTCTTTGGCTATGACAGGTTTTAGATTTCCATCGCTATCTATGTTTACCAAAGGGGCAAAGATTATTTTTGTAAGGTAGAGATCTGTTTGGCTAGTTGCAAGGAGCGGATTTATAAATCTAGGAGAGCCTATAACACCTTGGCTTATTTCTCCACCGCGCTCTGGGATCTCCACAGTTAGTTTATTACTGAGAGTAAGCAATAAATTCAAAATAAGACCTATACAAATTACAAAAACAACAAAGGTAAAAAACTTTGTTAGAGAAAAAGGAGAATCAGATAGATTTTTGAGATCCTCTCTACTAGGGAACTTTTTGTTTTTGAGAAAAGAAAAAAAGGATGATAAATATCGTTTCATAAAGAAAAAATAAAACTAACCTTTTTAGTTAGAGTTATTTATTTAAGTACTACTGCCAAGAGGCTTGAACCAGCAAATATTATAGCAATAAAGATTGTTAAGATAAACAAAAATCTCTCTGCTCCGCGTCGTGTCTGAAGAAACGATGATCCGTCTCCACCCAAAGAAGCTCCTGTATCAGAGTTGGCTCTTTGCAGGAGGATGAGGATTACCAACAATACGCTAGAGGCTATTTGAATGATTTGAAGTGTTTGTTCCATATGTTTATAACGGCCACTATAGCATTATTTGGTTAAATATTCAACATTGAGCTAGCTTTTTCTCCAACCTTAAAAATAAACCCTTGTCTATTTCCAAAGTAAAACTCACCATTCCAGACTGCTGGTGTTGACTCTATACATCCACCATTGCCAATAGGTAGAGTCCATAGTGCTTTTGGAGCACTTGGCTCCTCTAGTGAAAAAGCCTTGAGTTCTCCTTGGCAGGTTCCGATAATCAAATTTCCGTCTATGATATTTGGAGAACTCCAGGCATGTTCACCAACAAACACCCTGCTAAGCACTTCTCCAGATGTGGTGTCTATGGTTAACAGATCTCCTGGGTTGGTCGGGACGTAAATATTTTTTTTGTATAGAGCTGGTGTTGCCCATCCTCCACCTACCAAACCATTTCTTTTTGGTACTTTTACACTCCAAACCAATGGGTTTTGTTTGTTTCTTGGATCCAATTTTATTATTTGACCAACTTCTTTTGAGCGAGCATTGAGCCTTTCTTCTTCAGACACAGCATAAATAAAACCCTGATCATCAGATATAAGAGTTGCATCAGTATCGTCTCCAGTCCAAAAGTCAAACACTGTTGGAACTATACCTTCAGTGGCGCGAGATACATCAAAGCCCATGATCCTGCCTCCAGAGTTTGCTACGTAGACTCTATCTTTAATCTTTAAAGGAGAGCTTTCGATACTCATCGTCTCATCTCCAACCAAAGAGATAAATTCTTTAGAAAAAGTAGGAGTACTAAAAAGTTCAACAGGAGAGACAGTGACTCTACCTTTATCATCATAGCCACGATTAAGTTTTATGATGTGGAATATCCCGTTCTCACTTCCTTCGTATAAAATATCATTTTCTATGAGTGCATTGCCGTCCCAATCATTGTTCCATACGCCATCAGTAATCTTGGCTTCTATTTTCCAAAGTTCGGTCGGCTCTTCTCTATCTAGAGCAATAATTCTAAAAAAGTTGTCTCTTGAACCACTATACAAAAGAGGGAAGTTGTCTGGATCAAGAGAGACAGAGCCTTTGATTATGTCACCTGTTTTAAAAGAGGGTCGAGTATTTTCTCCCGTCTTTGCATTTAAGAAGTGTATAGCTTTGTCGTAAGCTCCAAAGATCACCTCAGTGATGCCATCTGGCCTTTCCCATACTACAGGTTGCCCTGTCCAACCATTACCGCACCAAATCTTACTCACCCCTGCGACAGAAGAAGAACCACAAAGAGGTTTTGTCTTTGGGTATTGCCAAATCACTTCTGGATTTTTTGGTATAGGACCAGTACCATAAAAATTCCTTGTTGCATTACCTCGGAACATTGTTAAGCCTACAGTTTTTTTACTATCCCTTTTTATTTTTAAGGTTTTCGGTGCTTCTATTATATTTTGATTTTTGTTTATCTTTAATAAAAGAAAACTAAATATTATTAAAAAAGCGATAAATAAAAACAACAGATAAAAAACTTTTTTTAACATATTTATACAAGAGTATAGTCTATAATCCTTCGACTCAAGTCAGCATTTGCTACTTTGAACTTTACTTTGTCGCCGATACGAAATGTCTTGCCAGTGCGCTTGCCTATGATCGCTAGTTCTTTGTCATTGTATTCGTAGTAGTCTGAACCCAAGTCACGCAGTCTAATCATCCCTTCACATTTACTTTCTTTCTCTTCAACAAATATTCCGTTCATCGATACTCCAGTTACCGATCCATCAAACTGTGCGCCGACTCTATCAGCCATGTATTCTGTCTGTTTGTATTTGATAGAAGCTCGCTCGGCATCAGCTGCTTCTTTCTCTCTTATAGAAGAGTGGCTCGCTACTTTGTCATACATTGCCCAAGTATCTTTGCCGACAACTTCGCCTGTTAGATATGACTGTACTAGTCTGTGTACTACAAGATCAGGATAACGTCTGATAGGGGAAGTGAAGTGGGTATAGTACTCAAACGCTAGTCCATAATGGCCTATATTTTGTGTTGAATAAATAGCCTTGGCCATAGAGCGGATGATTGAGATCTGTACTGTTTCTTTTTCTGGCTTTCCTTCTAGAGAAATGAGCAGGTCATTCAATGCCTTTGAAGGGATGATACCTTCTTTGTTTAGTGGCAAGTTGTGTCCAAGTCTTTTCAAAAATTCATGCAAGTCCCTCATCCTATCTAGATCAGGTTTGTCGTGGATACGATACATAAATATCTCTTGTGCATTTGTATCTCGAGTTGCGATGAACTGCGCTACTTTTCTGTTTGCTAGTAGCATGAGTTCTTCGATCATATGGTGCGTTGCTCCACGAATCTTTGTATATACCCCGATAGGGTGTCCTGTTTCGTCTAATTTGAACTTAACCTCTGGTGCATCGAGAGATAATGCTCCGCTAGCAAATCTTTTTTTCTCCAAATCTTGCGCGATAGCCAAAGCAACGTTTAGTTCGCTCAAGAAAGGTCCATCTTGTCTATCCAAAACTTCTTGAGCATTTTCGTAGGTAAATCTAAATGCAGAGTGTATAACAGTTTTACCAAACCACTCCGAAACTATTTCAAACTTTGGTGTGATTTCAAAAACAGCGCTCATAGTGAGTCTATCAACATCAGGATTTAGACTACAGAGCTCATTTGATAGAACCTCTGGAAGCATAGGGATAGTACGGTCTACCAAGTAAACAGAAGTAGCTCTTCGATATGCTTCAGTATCGAGCGCTGTTCCAGGGCGCACATAGTGAGAAACATCAGCGATATGAATACCGACTTCTGTATTTCCATTTTCTAGGAACTTTATAGATATAGCATCATCGAAGTCTTTGGCATCCGCTGGGTCGATAGTAAAAGTAGTAGTTTGACGGAAGTCTCTTCGTCCAGATATCTCATCGCTAGTTATACCTTTTTCGTGTATTGCTTTTGCTTCAGCTTCTACTTCTGGCGGGTAACTATCATCAAATCCTTTTTCAAGTGCCAAAGAAAGCATCTCAGCATTGTTTTCAAGTGGCTTTCCAAGTACGCGCGTGACAGATCCTGTCGGAGTACCCATCGGGTCAGGCCATGCATCAATAGAACAAAAAACTTTGTCTCCTTGCTTAGCCCCAGAGAGTTTGTCATTTGGGATAACTATCGGAGTGTACATTCGTCCGTCGTTGCTCACTATACAGTGAGCTCCTTGAGCAAAGTCGAGTGTACCAGAGTACCCAATCTTGGCACGACGAATAATATCCAAAACTTTTCCTTGTGGATTTTCGCCTTTTGGCAACCCTGTTACTTCCACCAAAACATTGTCACTATGAAAAGATCTGTTTAGTGCTTCGCGAGGGATTTCGATAGAGATGCCCAAATCTCGTACCTTTACATAACCAATGCCTTTGGTAGATATATTTATAGAGCCTTCAAATTGTGCTCCGATTTTGAGTTCTTGCATGGCTGTACTTTAGCACGATATTGTTGTAAGGTAAAAGAAAATATTTGTTATGGATCCTAAACAAAAAGCTAATTATTTAAGAGGACAGATTAAAAAGCAAATAAAAAATATACCTTTAGCTGGTTACGCAGGAGCTTTCGGCGGAGAAGGAGGGCCAGACTACTCTGGTAGAAAATCATTAGAAAAATGGTTTATTATTTTTTTTGCTAAATCAAAATTATCAGAGAGACCTATTACACCCAAAAGAAAAGCTTATTGGAAAAAGGTAATGTCTTTCGCTTAGCTCTAAATCAAGTCAGACCATTACAATTATCCAGTAAGTTTATTTTTCTTGGCAAGCAAGCGTCAGACCGATTGGTTTGACGCTTTTTTGTTTTCCTGCTATATTTACCGGCACATGTTAAAGATAAGACTACAAAGAATAGGACGCAAAAATGAGGCGCAATTTCGCCTTGTTGTAACTGACTCAAAAAACGGCCCACAAAGTGGGAAGTTTTTGGAAATTTTGGGCTCTCAAACACCAAAAACAGATACAGTTTTGCTCAAGAATGACAGAATTTTGCACTGGATCAAAAATGGTGCTCAAGTTTCTCCAACTGTTCACAACATGCTAGTTAAGCACGCTGTTATAGAAGGCAAGAAAAAGAACGTACTCTCAAAGAAAGCTCCAACTGTAAAGAGAAAAGAGGTAAAGAAAAAATAAAATACTACTAATGTAAAAGCTGTCGGTGTTTTTCTGCTGAAAAACACCTGCTTTTCGTTTCAGTCAAACTCAAAACACACCTTTTACATTAGTAGTATTTTATTTTGAGGAAAGAAAGAAAAAATGTTATAATGGGGCGTATTATAAAATAACAGAATTGAAAGCTATGAATGATAAAGAATTTTTGGAAATGTTAGTAAAAGCTCTAGTAGAAAATCCGTCTGATGTAGTAGTAGATCGGACAGTAGATGAGATGGGAGTGCTCCTCACTCTTTCAGTAAACGGCTCTGACATGGGTAAAATCATTGGTCGCCAAGGTAACACCGCCAAGGCTATCCGCACGCTTCTTCGTGTAGTAGGGATGAAGCACAATGCCCGTGTGAATCTCAAGATCAATGAACCAGCCGGATTTGAACGACAGCCAGATGTGGCAAATCTAGATGATGCTATGGCTGATTTGAAAGATCTGTAAGTTAAAAGTTATAAAGTTGAAAGTTTATAAAGTAAAAATCCCTCAGAAATGGGGGATTTTTGGTACTTGACAGAAACTTTATAATTTGGTATTCTTTAATTAGATTTTTTGAATTGTACATTCAAGCAACGAGGATGCTTGTACAAAATTAAAGTCTTTCTACTGACTATATGATAAAAATATAGTCGAATCAAAAAGCCGGTTGGTAGAACTAGGTTCTGAGTTAAATCTCAGTTTAATTATTCCTCGCCAAAACCCTTATATAGGGTTTTTTATTTTCTCTTTACAAACTACTCTCTACCCACTACTATCTAAATTATGAAATTTCATTTTCTCACAATTTTCCCAGAAATGATAAACGCCTATACAGGAGAGGCGATGCTAAAACGTGCCAAAGACAAAAAGTTGGCGGACTTTGTAGCGGTTAACATCCGTGACTATAGCAAAGACAAACATGGCAAAACCGATGATCGTCCGTATGGTGGAGGTCCTGGAATGGTGATGACAGCTGAACCCATACTGCGTGCATTTTCAAAACTAAAAGCAACCTCCTCCGCTAAAGCTTCGGCGCGTCAAGGAAAGTTCAAAGTAGTAATGCTTAGTCCGTCAGGCAAAATGTTTACAAACACTGTCGCCAAGAAGTTTGCCAAGAGCTACACAGATGTAGTTTTCATTTGCGGGCGATATGAAGGAGTGGACGACAGAGTGCGCAAGATTTTGAAAGCTGATGAATACAGCATAGGGGATTATGTTTTGACAGGCGGGGAATTGCCAGCACTTGTTATGACTGATGCGATAGTGAGACAGATAAAAGGCGTGCTGGGGGATGAAGCATCTTTAGAAGAGGCTAGGGTAGCAAGCCCGAGAGTTTATACTCGTCCAGAAACCCTTATATGGCCACCCGCCTCCGCTAAAGCTACGACGAGGCAAAGAAAGTACAAAGTCCCAAATGTTTTGAAGGAGGGTAATCATAAGAAAATAGAGGAGTGGAGACTCTCTACTCAAGCAAGTTCAAAGCAAAAAAAGCAAACAAAATAGGCCTAAATATAGGCTTATTTATATGCTTGACTTTGTGTCTTGTATGTGATATAATATATAAAATATCATTAAAATGGGAAAAAATAAACAAAAGCCCCAAAGTTTTGGGTGTAACTACAATACAGTAGTTATAAATGCAGTTAAGACTGCCATTGAAAAAAAAGAGAACTTATTTTTTTTAGGAAGTGGAAAAAAACAAAAAAAGTTTTCAATAGTGGCGCATTTTGCCTCAGAAAATGGCTGGCTCTGTCCTGCTGTCAAAGGTGGCTATCAGCACTCTCTCAGAGAGTCTTATGATAACTACGAGATCTGTGTTGATAGCGGGAGTGCAGGGAGGATGTTCCACGTTGTTTATGACAACAAAGAGAACATTTTTACTGTGCTAAACCCCGCATTTAAGCAGGTGCTATTTTTAAGACAAAAAAAGACCAGCGAAAATGGCGCAGTGGTATTAAGTTTAAACAAAAGTCTCAAGCCACCCTCTGGAACTGTTTCCAGAGAAAAACTTCAACAGCTTTATGAAGATCAAAAAAATCATTCAGCAGAGACTTTTGCTGAAATGGTCACCGCGGATCTTCAGTCCCAAATTGGAGGCGGGGACATAGAAGATGTTTTTGGTAAAAGGCAAGAAATGCATACCGCCTTTAGCAAAAAGATTTTTTTTATGTTTCCAAGGTCGCAGGGAGTCTTCTCTGTACCATTAAAAAAAATTAACTAATATCAGTCCGGCAAAAGCGTAAGCTTTTGCCGGCTTTCTTTTTCTTTGTTTCTTGACACTTTTTTACCTTTGCGCTATAGTTGTTTCCTTAGACCTCCCGGCAGAGTTGCGGCACAGAGAAACTGCATTTTATTAGATGAGTTTATTAGAAAGCCCAAGAATATATCAATAAAAGATATACCTTGTGGCATTTTTTGCTTGTCCCGCGAAGTCACATCTGGATGCGACAAAGTAGGACGTTATATACATACATGAGTAAAACAAATACAAAAAACACCATTCGCCCAAAAAAGTATTTTTCTAAGTACAAAAAACCATTAGCAGAATTTCCAAATCTCATCGAGCATCAAACTCAGTCTTATAACTGGTTGATCGAAAAAGGAATAAAAGAAGTCTTCAAAGAATTCACTCCTATCGAAGACTATACTGGCAAAAAATTTAAACTAGATTTTGTTTCTTTCCATCTCACAGAACCAAAATTTGATGAAAATTATGCCAAAGAAAATAAGCTCTCTTATGAAAGTGGGCTTAAAGCGCGCGTAAAACTAACCAACAAACAAACAGGAGGAGAAAAGGAGCAAGAGATATTCATGTCTGATGTTCCTATGATGACCAACCACGGTACTTTCGTCATAAACGGTGTTGAAAGAGTTTTGGTTCCACAACTCTCAAGAAGTTCAGGTGTTTTCTTCACAGATCTAGAAGTTAAGGGCAAAAAATACTTTGGTGCAAAAATCATTCCAAATCGCGGAGTTTGGATCGAGATAGAGAGTGATCCAGATGGCACTATATATGTGCGTATCGACAAGAAAAAGAAGTTTCCAGTGACTTCTTTGCTTAGAGCTCTTGGGCTATCAACTGACGAAGAGATCAAAAAACTCTTCAAAGGCGAACCATTTGCTGCTACTATTTTGCACTCTCTAGAAAAAGACCCTAGCAAAAATGCACAAGACGCTTATGTAGAAATCTATCGAAAGCTTCGAGATGGAGACTTGGCAACAGCGGATAATGCAAAAGAGTTCATCGGCAATCTCTTTGGTGAAGAGCGCTACGACCTCTCTAGTGTTGGACGATTTCGTTTCAACAAAAGATTTGATCTAGACATGGGCGACAAAGAAATGAATCGCAAGACTCTTTCAGCGCAAGATATCGCGGAGATCGTGAAGCATGTGATCATGCTCAACAACACTCCTGGCTCTAAGGCTGATGATATTGACCACCTTGGAAGTCGACGTGTGCGTTTTGTGGGAGAACTTCTCCAGCAAAAGCTTTTCATGGGTATGACTCAGATCAAGAGAAATGTGCAAGATCGTATGAGTACTATAGACTCTGCTAACGCACTTCCTATCCAAGTGGTTAACCAGCGTCCACTTCAAGCTCGTATCAAAGAGTTTTTCACAACCAACCAACTCTCTCAGTTTATGGACCAAGAAAATGTCCTCTCAGAAATTGAGCTTCTTCGAACTATTTCAGCTTTGGGGCCAGGAGGTCTCACACGAGAGCGTGCGACTCTTGAGGTACGTGACGTACACACTTCTCACTACGGACGAGTTTGTCCTATCCATACACCGGAAGGTCCAAACATCGGTCTTATCTTGCGTCTTGCTATTTATGCCAAGATCAATGATTTCGGTATCATCGAAACTCCTTATGTAAAAGTAAAAAACGGCAAGATTACAGAGGAGATCGTTTATCTAAACGCTCTTGAAGAAGAAAAATACACCATTGCTCACGCAGGAACAAAATATGATGAAAAAGGAAATCTGCCAGATGATGTAGAAGCTCGTATTCGAACTTCTCCAGGTATAGTTCACAAAGCACAAGTAGACTTCATCGATGTTGCTACAAACCAAGCTTTCTCTCTAGCGACAAGTATGATTCCTTTCTTTGAGCACAACGAAGCAAACCGAGCGCTCATGGGAAGTAACATGCAAAAACAAGCAGTACCTGTTATCCGACCAGAAGCTCCTCTCGTTGCTACAGGAATGGAAGAAGAATCTGCTAAGTACTCAGGACGATTGGTTCTAGCTGAAGAAGCTGGAGTAGTAGAAGCAGTAGATGCAAAAAGTATTGTTGTTAAGAGCGACAAGACTGGCAAAAACCACACTTACTCTTTGATCAACTTCCAAAGAACAAACAACTTCTCTTCACTCCACCAAAGACCGGTAGTTGCTATCGGAGATAAAGTTAAAAAAGGAGCTCTATTGGCTGACTGTTCAACAACAGACAATGGTCAAATCGCTCTCGGACAAAACATGCGTGTAGCGTTCATGTCATGGAACGGTGCCAACTACGAGGACGCAATTATTCTTTCAGAGAGACTTATTAAAGACTCAAAATTTACCTCTATCTACATATCAGAATTCATCGCTGTTGTGCGTGATACAAAACTCGGACCAGAAGTGACAACTCGTGATATTCCAAACGTTGGTGAGGCTCGACTCAAAGACCTTGATGAAGACGGTATTATCCGTGTCGGTGCTGAAGTTAAAGAAGGAGATATTTTGGTAGGAAAGATCACACCAAAAGGCGAGACAGAACTTACTCCAGAAGAGCGATTGCTCCGAAGTATCTTTGCTGAAAAAGCTCGTGATGTTAAAGACACATCACTAAAAATGGATCACGGCAAAAAGGGTCGTATCATTCGTGTCAAAGTATTTTCTCGAGACCAAGGTCACAATCTAGAAAGTGGTGTTATCAAGAAAATAGTTATAGAAGTAGCACAACTTCGAAATATTTCAGTTGGAGACAAGCTTGCTGGACGACACGGAAACAAAGGTGTTATCTCAGTTGTACTTCCAGAAGAAGACATGCCGTACATGGCTGACGGTACTCCAGTAGATGTAGTGCTTACTCCACTCGGAGTTCCATCTCGTATGAACCTTGGGCAAATCCTTGAGCTTCACTTGGGTATGGCAGCAAATAGCCTAGGATACCAAGCGATAGTTCCTCCGTTTTGTGGAGCAACAGATGCTGAAATCAAAGCTGAACTCAAAGAAGCAGGTCTACCAGAGACTGGTAAAGTTCCTCTATATGATGGACGAACAGGAGAAAAGTTCCAACAAGACATCGCTGTTGGATACATGTATATCTTGAAACTGCACCACATGGTGGAAGACAAGATCCACATGCGTTCTATTGGACCGTACTCTCTCATCACTCAACAACCTCTCGGTGGTAAAGCTCAATCAGGAGGACAACGTTTCGGAGAAATGGAGGTCTGGGCACTTGAAGGTTATGGAGCGTCTCACATTTTGCGAGAAATGCTAACAATCAAATCAGACGATATCAGAGGTCGTGCGGCTACATTTGATTCTATTATCAAGGGTGAAAAAATACGCGAGCCAAATGCACCAGCATCGTTCTCGGTGATGCTTAACTACTTGAGAGGTCTGTGTCTTGATGTGGACCTACAAAACTCAAGTCCAAAAGTGGTCGAAGCAAATGGTGAAGAAGTAAAAGCGTAATAAATTAGAGTTAATATTATGAAAACACTAGATACAACAAATTTTGATAGCATCGTTTTGAAACTAGCTTCTCCAGATAAGATCTTGGAGTGGAGTTATGGTGAAGTTACAAAACCAGAAACCATCAACTACCGAACAGGTCGCAGTGAAAGAGGCGGGCTCTTTGACGAGCGTATTTTCGGACCAGAAAAGGACTATGAATGTTACTGTGGAAAATACAAGCGCATTCGTTACGCTGGTATCATCTGTGAAAAATGTCAGGTTGAAGTTACTCAATCAATAGTTCGTCGTGAACGCATGGGTCACATAGATCTTTGTTCTCCAGTTGCTCACATTTGGTTCCTTCGTGGTGTACCATCTCGAATGAGTATCCTCCTTGGTATTCCTCTAACAGAGCTCGAAAAAGTTATTTATTTCGCTGGTTACATCATAGTTTCTGTTCATGAAGATGAAAAAGCTAGAATCATAGCTGATCTTGATTCTGAATTTAAAAACAAGCTCAAAAACGCCGCTGACGAAGAGACTCGCGAGAAGCTAAAAACTCTTTTGTTAAATACCAAAAAAGAAATTGCAGAAATCAGAACAGGAAAAGTTTTGACTGAGATTTCTTATCACCACTACTCTTTGAAATACGGTAGTGCTTTTGAGGCAAGTATTGGAGCAGAAGCTGTATTTGAACTTTTCAAAGGTATCGATCTAGAAAAGATGAAAGCTCAAACAGAAAAGTCTCTCGAAAAAGCAGGTGCCGCAGAGCGAGAAAAACTAAACAAGAGACTCTCTCTCATCCGCGCGATGCTTTATGCCAACATTCGCCCTGAATGGATGTTCTTAAGTCGTTTGCCAGTTATCCCACCAGCACTAAGACCGATGGTCGCTCTCGATGGAGGTCGACATGCAACTTCTGATATCAACGACCTATATCGTCGTGTTATCAACCGCAACAATCGTCTAAGAAAACTCAAAGAAATTGGAGCGCCTGACGTGATCCTTCGAAACGAAAAGCGTATTTTGCAAGAAGCAGTGGACGCTTTGATAGATAACTCTATTGCCGGACAAGATTCTCCTGCAATGAGCCAAGCTCAAAGACGAGCTCTTAAATCTCTTTCTGATAACCTAAAGAGCAAGCAAGGTCTCTTCCGACAAAACCTTCTCGGTAAGCGTGTAGACTACTCTGGACGAAGTGTGATCGTTGTTGGTCCAAACCTAAAACTAAATCAATGTGGTCTTCCAAAGCACATGGCGCTCGAACTCTTCAAGCCTTTTGTAATCTCAAAGATTATTGCGCGAGAACTTGCTTTCAACATTCGTGGAGCAAATAAACTCATTGAAGATGGTGTCCCAGAGGTTTGGGCAATTCTTGAAGAAGTTATCAAGGGCAAATATGTGATGCTAAACCGTGCGCCAACTCTTCACCGTCTTGGTATTCAAGCTTTCATGCCTGTTTTGATCGAAGGTAATGCTATCCAAGTCCACCCTCTCGTTTGTCCTGCCTTTAACGCGGACTTCGATGGAGACCAAATGGGAGTTTATCTACCACTTTCTGAACAATCTCAACACGAAGCCAAGACTTTGGTTGCAGCAGACAAAAACCTACTCAAGCCACAAAATGGTGATCCTATCGTTTCATCAAAAATGCTAGACATCGTGCTTGGTTGTTACTGGATGACAAGTGTTGTTGATGGAGAGCGAGGTGAAGGAATGTATTTCTCTAGTCCAAACGAAGCTTTGATGGCTCATGACCTCGGCGTGCTTTCATACCGAGCAAAGATCTATGTGCTTGGAACAGATAGTCAAAAGTATGCTCAGTTTGAAAATAAACCTTTCGAAACAACAGCAGGAAGACTTTTGTTCAATGCTATTTTGCCAGGAGAATTTCCTTATATAAATGATGAGATCACTGCCAAGAAAATCATCGGTATTGTTGATACTATGATTTCTGACTTCGGTATTCCAGTTATTGCTCCAGTTTTGGATAAAATCAAAAACTTTGGTTATAAATATGCAACTATCTCTGGAACAACTTGGAGTATTGATAACGTTGTTGTGCCAAAAGAGAAAGCAGCGATTGTCGCTACACACAGAGCACTAGAGGCTACTATCAAGGCACAGTTTGAAGAAGGTTTGCTCTCTGAAGAAGAAAGATTCCAAAAAGTTATTGAGGTCTGGAACAAGGCTAAGAGTGAAATCGAAAAAGCTCTTACTCTTACTGTTGAAAAACACAGTTCTGTTTACGACATGATTACATCTGGAGCTCGAGGAAGTATGAGTAACGTAACTCAAATGGCTGGAATGAAAGGTATGATCCAAAACACAACTGGACGCACTATTGATTTCCCAATTATTCCTTCATACAAGGAAGGTCTTTCACCGATTGAATACTTCATTACTACTCACGGATCTCGTAAGGGTCTTGCCGACACAGCTCTAAACACAGCTCGTGCTGGATACCTAACTCGAAGACTTGTTGATGTGGCACAAGATGTGATCATCACTGAAGAGGATTGTGGTACAAAACTTGCTAAGCGTATAACAAAGGAGACTATCTCTGGCTTTGAGATCCCACTATCAAAAAATATTCGCGGAAGAATTTTGGCAAAAGATTTGGTGCTACCAGATGGAACTACTCTATTTAAAAAAGGTCACCTTATCTCTAAGGATGACGCTACTTTGGTAGAGAAAAAAGGAGTAACAGAAGTCTTTGTACGTACTCCAATGACATGTAAAACAGTTTATGGTATTTGCCGAAATTGTTATGGTCTAGACCTCGGTCGTGGACACATGATAGAGCGCGGTGAGGCCGTAGGTATCGTGGCTGCTCAAGCTATCGGAGAGCCTGGTACTCAGCTTACACTTCGAACATTCCACGCCGGTGGAGTTGCGGGAGTTGATATTACTGCAGGTCTTCCTCGTGTTGAAGAAATCTTTGAATGTCGAACAATCAAAAACCCAGCTATTGTTAACAAATATGCAGGTACTGTTACTGACATCAAGCAAGAAGGAGTAGAAAAGATAATCTCTGTACTCTCTAGTGAGTCAACTGCTAAAAAAGAAAGTGTAGACTATGTCGTTAATCCTCGTCGTGTACCTATAGTAAAGGTTGGGCAAGAAGTAGTAGGGGGTGAACTTCTTACTGATGGATCTGCAAATATTGAAGAAGTTTATGAGGCAGGTGGACGAGAAATGGCAGAAGACTATATCATCCGTGAAATTTCAAAAGTTTACGAACTTCAAGGTGCCTCAATTGCTCGTAAGCACTTGGAAATAATCGTTAGACAAATGTTCTCAAGACGTAGAGTTAAAGATGCAGGGGATACAACATTCTCTATCGGAGATGTTGTTGAAGTCACTGATCTTATCGAAGAGAACGCAAAGATGCGTGATATGGGACTAAGAGAAGCAAAGGCTGATCTTATAATCCTAGGTATTACTCAAACAGCTCTGTTTGCAAAATCTTGGATTTCTGCAGCTTCATTCCAAAATACAAACCGCGTGCTTATCAACAACGCAATCCGTGGAGGAAAAGATAATCTCCGAGGTCTAAAAGAAAATGTCACTGTTGGACGATTGATTCCTGCAGGTACTGGATTTAAAGAAAGAGAAATCTTCAAAGTTAACAACGTTAAGAACCAAGAGGAATAAAGGATGAAAACGGTATTCGAGACTATAAAAGATCGATTGCCTATTACCGAAGTTCTGTCTTCCTATATAACGCTTGTCCCAAATGGTCCTCAGTATAAGGCGAAATGTCCGTTTCATAACGAACGGACTCCTTCGTTTTATATTTCTCCAGAGCGCAACCTATACTATTGTTTTGGTTGTGGTGCAAAAGGAGACATCTTTACTTTTGTAGAGCAATTCGAAGGTCTGGACAAAAAAGGAGCTCTTAAGGTCTTAGCGGAGAGAGCAGGAGTTACGCTCACTGGATACTCAAGTAACAACTCTGATGACGACGGTATCTACCAAGCTCTTGAGAAGGCGACTTTGATTTATCAAAATCTTCTAAAGGACAATAAAGAAGCACTTAACTATTTGGAGAAAAGAGGATTGAGCAAAGAAACAATCTCGGATTTTCGTATAGGTTATGCGCCAAATGAATGGCGGACCATTGAAAATGTTTGTAAAGATACAAAAGAAAAAGCCTTGGCTTTAAAAGCAGGGTTAACTAAATCAGTAGAAGATCCAAGCTCAAAACAAACCAAAGTCTATGATAGATTTCGCTCTAGGATAATGTTTCCTATATGCGATAGTAGTTCACGCGTCATCGCTTTCTCTGGTAGAATTTTCCCACAAAGTGATGATGGTCCAAAGTATTTGAACTCTCCGGAAACAGAAGTTTTTCAAAAATCAAAAACTCTTTTTGGTTTTGATAAAGCTAAAATACATATCAAAAAGCATAACTTTGTTATTTTGGTTGAAGGACAAATGGATTTGGTATTTTCTCACCAAGCGGGGTTTAAAAATACTGTGGCTACTTCTGGGACTGCTGTTTCCGCGGAGTCAGCTAAGGACCCGTTTTCAAATCTCTCTATAGTTTCTAGACTAACCTCAAATATCTTTTTGGCTTTTGATGGGGACGAAGCGGGGCAAAAGGCGATGGATAGGGCCGCACTGGTTGCTCTGTCTCTCGGTATGAATCCAAAAGTAGTGGTTTTGCCAAGTGGTCTTGACCCTGCGGATTATATTTTGGCAAACGGCCCTGAAGCTTGGAAAGAAAGACTCAAAGAAGCCAAGCACTTTATAGATCATCACCTTGATATCATCAAAGCACAGTCTAGCTCTCCTCATGCTTTTGTTAAAAACATAAAACAAAAACTTTTTCCATTCTTGGCCAAAGTCCTCTCTCCGATGGAAAGAAATATATACATCAATAAAATCGCTAAAGAAATAGAGATGCCAGCAGAAACTATAGATCAAGAGCTTAAACAGAGTTTTGTAGACTTACCAAAGGATGATATGGTCATCTCTGTAAATAAAAATAAAGATTTATCAGCATATGAACGACTGATCGCTCTAAGGCAGAGGTTTGGCGGGGAGAGTATAGAGAAGATCTCAGAAGAATTAAACACTGTTTCTATCGGAGGGTTGGTTTTCTCAGCACCAGCAGTAGACGAAGATAGGTTAAGCAAAGCGCTTATTGTTGTTGAGCAAGAGTATGGAAATCTCAAAAAAGAAGATCAAGAAAAAGTAGCAAAGGAGTTGGTAGAGAGTGTCTTGCAAGAGTTCCTTTCATCTATGAGAGTTTCTTATATGAAAGAGTTGAAACAAGCAGAAGTTGGGGGAAATGAAGAAGAGGTATCTAGGATAACCACTATATTAAATGAGATTATAAAGAGTCGACATGAGCGCAATAATAGCGCTTGAAGTATAAAGTAACTTTTATGCTTGACAAATAAGGTTTTTTTGTAGATGATGCAATAGAAATATGCCAAAGACAAATAAGAAAATACAAAAGAAAAAGGTAGCTAAAAAAACTCCACCCAAAGGTGGAACAAAAAACAAGCCAAAAAAGGTTTTAGCAAAGAAAACTGCTAATAATAAAAAGACTACTCCAAAAAAGAAGATTTTAGTAAAAAGTAAAGCCACAAAGAAACCAGTAAAAAAGGTGGTTTCCAAAACAAAAGAAAAGATAAAACCAAAACCAATAACAATCCGTCATGCCGGTTCTACTCCTCGCAAGGAAGCCAACTCTGCAAAGAAATTGCAAGAGATGGAGGTAAAAGCGGGTGAGCTTTTGGTCAAAGGTAAAAAGCGAGGTTTCATCACTTATGATGAGATTTTGAAGATGTTCCCAGATATTGAAAACAACATCGCTTTTCTGGACGAAATATACGAAAAGTTTGCTGTTGCTGGGATAGATGTCCTAGAAGGAGGAAACTTACTCGATGTCGACAATACAGAAGATCTTTCGAAGTATGTAAAAGACACGCACACTTTTTCTTCTGTACAAATGTACCTCAAAGATATCGGGCAGTATGCTCTGATCAATGCTGCTCAAGAGAAGGATTTTGCTCGTCGTATCGCTGCTGGAGACTTGGAAGCCAAGAACCTGCTAGCTAGAGCAAACCTTAGACTTGTGGTTTCTATCGCCAAAAAATATGCCAACAGAACAGCTGATTTGACCCTACTTGATCTTATCCAAGAGGGAAATATCGGCCTCTTTAAGGCGGTAGAGAAGTTCGACTGGACCAAAGGTTACAAGTTCTCAACTTATGCTACTTGGTGGATACGTCAGTCCATAACTCGCGCTCTTGCTGATCAATCTCGAACTATTCGAATCCCAGTGCACATGGTTGAAACTATTTCAAAATACAAACAAGTCGTGCGTAGACTTGGACAAGATTTGGGCCGTGATCCAGTAGCCGAAGAGATTGCTAATGAAATGGGGATAGAAGTAGAAAAAGTACATGTGATTGAACAAATCAATCAAGAGACTCGATCTCTCGAACAACCAATAGGAGACGATGAAGACAAGTCTACTTTTGGAGAATTTATACCAGATGACAAGCTTCTTCGCCCAGACCAAGAAGCTACACGCAACATGCTCAAAGAGCAAATGGGTGCTGTCTTGGCAGAGCTCTCCCCTAAAGAGCGAAGAATCTTGGAGATGCGTTATGGACTCGTCGATGGTGTACAACACACTCTCGAAGAAGTAGGTAAAGAGTTTGGTGTCACTCGTGAACGTATCAGGCAAATCGAAGCTAAGGTTCATGAAAAACTAAGACAAAACGATAAAATTCAAAAGTTAAGAAATTATTTTGATTAAATAAATAACTAAAAAACCCTTACATTGTAAGGGTTTTTTAGTGTTTATTATTTCATCAATCCGTCTATTATTTTCTTGATTTCTTCTATTGGGTAAGCTCCTGGGATTGCTACTTGTTCATTTTTTTTGTTTATAACAATGCTATATGGTGTACCCCGAGCGCCGAGTGCTTGGGCCTCAGCACTTTGATCAGCAATTTTTTTAGCAACGCTTTGGCTAGTTAAGCATTTACTAAATAGTTTTTCATCAAGCCCCAATCTTACGGCGGTACTAGTTAGGATGTTTGCACTTTTCTCTGGTGAGACAGTGATTTCTATAACTTCATCCAAATATTTCCAAAAGACATCGTTACCACCAAGCTCAGCAGAGCACTCTAGTGCGATAGCTTCGTTGCCAGCGTTGGCGTGAATACTAAGAGGAAAATATCTGTATACCCAAGCAACTTTTGTTCCGTAGTCTTTAATAACATCTTTCATGCTTTGATGAAAACGTTGGCAAAATGGACAGTCACTATCTGAGTATTCTACTATCACAACCTCAGCTTTATTCAAATCTCCAAAAACATGATCATCTTGTCTAAGAGATACTGGTTCTACTGGTTTTGTTTCCGTTACATTTTCATTGGTGGAAGGTTTTTTTATAATGTCATTACCTTTTCCTGAAAATATAAGAGCAACAGCAATGAGCACTCCGGCGGTGATAATAGCTGCCGGTGTACTGATGTTTAACTTTTTAACTTCTGGGTTTGTGTTTTGTTCTTGTTCCATCACGTACGAAACAGGTTGCGATCGGCGCTTCCTGTTATTGAATTAATTTATTAAAAATGATATTGAGAATACCATACTGTGTCAGCATACATAACCGTGACCGCGGTTTCGTACGTGATCCATGCCTAGCAGTATAGCGCAAAATATGCTAATTTGTTATACATGCCGTTTTCAGAAATAGCTATGTACACAATAGTCTTTTTGGCCCTTTATGTGCAGGTTTTTTTCATGGTTACTTTTTTTGAACGCCGAAAACACCTCAATAAGCTCCACGATGAAGACCTACCTGTTTTGACAGAATTTCCAACTGTGGCGGTGATCGTGCCAGCTTGGAATGAGGGCACAACAGTTCACGGAACTATAGAGTCTCTTTTAAACTTGGATTATCCAAAAGACAAACTGGAGTTGATCGTTGTTGACGATGGATCTACAGATGACACTTGGCAAGAAATGCTCAGGTACAAAGACCATCCACAGGTTAGAATTTTCCAAAAAGAAAATGGCGGTAAGCATACCGCAGTGAACTTCGGTATAGACAATACAAAAGCAGATTTTATTTCTTGTCTTGATGCTGATTCTTTTGTTGCTCCAGATGCGCTAAAGAGAATGATAAATGTTTTCCAAAAAAAGCCAGAGACTATGGCAGTGGCACCATCACTCATAGTGAACAAACCAAAAAATATTTTGCAGTATGCACAAAGAGTTGAGTACAACATGAGTACCTACAACAAACGTATGCTGGCTTATCTTGGGGCGATACATGTAACACCCGGACCCTTTTCTGTTTATCGAAAAGAGGTTTTTCAAAAAATAGGAAAGTTTCGCAAAGCTCACAATACTGAAGATCAAGAAATAGCATATCGTATGCAAGAGCATCATTTAAAAATCGACCACTGTCATACTGCTTATGTCTTTACCTCAACTCCAAATACGGTAAAAAAGCTTTATAAACAAAGGCTTAGATGGATTTATGGATTTATTAACAACACCATTGATTATCGAAGGTTGATATTTAAAACAAAGTATGGAAACTTTTCTTTTTTTACTCTTCCTTCAGGGATCATATCTATCATCGCTGTTTGTTATCTCTCTTTTGCTCTTTTGTACAACTTTATTTTATTCATAATAAAAAAGATAACCGAAATATCTATCAAAGGTTTTGATCTAACGTTTTCTCCGCACTTTGATTTGTTTTTTATCAATACAAAAACTATATTTTTTATTTCAGTGATACTTTATTCAATGGTCATCTTCTCAATCATTGTTGGGACAAAACTCTCCAAACAAAGTAAGGCGATAAATTGGCATATCGTTCCTTATCTGCTAATCTATAGTGTTATTGCTCCGATATGGCTTTTAAAGGCAGTTTGGAATACAATTACTAAAGCAGGTCAGCCAAAATGGCGTTAACCAAAAATAATTAGATGAAAGGTTTTCAAAAATATTTTTTTGTTTTTTTAGTAACATGCGGGATCTTTGCCGTTGGTTGGTATTTGAGTTCATATGTTAATAATAAAAAAATAAATCAAATAAAAGACATCCAAAACAAAATAGCAATAGATATACTCTCTTCTGAAACGCAGTTTTCTCTACTCGAAGAACTTTCTTGTCAGGACCTTAGTAACTCAGTCCTTTCAAAAGAGATAGCAACCATTGCGGACAAGATTTCCTATACTGAACAAACAACGGGCAACAGAGATGAGGTAGAGCTGTTGAAAAAGCAGTACACCATACTACAGGTCAAGGACTTTTTGCTCACCAAAAGGATTGCGGAGAGATGTAAGCAGAAAATCAACACAGTTTTTTACTTCTATGGAAGTAAAGATGCTTGTAGCGAGTGTGTAAAGCAGGGTTATGTTTTGGATGCACTCAGAGAAAAATACTCAGCTCTCAGGGTTTATTCTTTTGATTACAACTTAGACCTTTCAACCATAAAAGCCTTGAATTCTATATATAAAATCCAAAATTCATTACCGTCTTTGGTTGTAAATGGCAAAACTGTTAGCGGTTTTAAAACAGTTGAAGAACTAGAAATGCTCCTCCCAAAAGAGTTAACAAATCCTCAAAAAACAGTAACAAAAAAGACCTCGAACTAATAAAAAAAATCTTCAAAATCACTCCTTGCAAGGGGTGGTTTTTTGTGCATAAAGTTATACACAAATTTTTTACTATTTATATATGCATAGAGAGGGCTCTTTGTGTTAAAATATAAGGGTAGAACGAATGAAATTCTATACAAAATTTCACAGTTTGTTTTTTGCGAAAAAGCTCCACGTAGGTGTAGTTGCTTTTTGTATTTTGACCTCAATAATTTTTTCTAATTTTGCTTCTATAGCGAATGCTGCTGCAGGGGTTCCGAGTATTATAAATTTCCAAGGTAGACTGATGGACAATAGCGGGGATCTTCTCGGTGGGCCAAGTGGTACAAACTACTGTTATCGTTTTTCACTTTACAATGCTTCGACAGGAGGATCAAAGGTTTGGCCAGCTGGTACTCCGAGTACTATGACCATCTTGACTCGTGAAGGAGTTTTCAATGGAAACATCGGAGACGTTTCTGCTGGTGGTGATAGTTTGGCAGGATATGCTTTTGATGATGATCAAGTTTTTGTAAATGTTGAAGTTGCAGCTCAAGTAGCAAGTTCATGTTCTGGGGTATCTTTTGAAACTCTATCTCCAAGACAACAAGTTGTCTCTTCTGGTTTTGCAATCAACTCTCGAACAGTTGGAGGATTCACTCCAAGTCAAACACCAACAGGAAATAATATCCCAGTTTTAAACTCTGGTGCTCTAAACATGGCAGGGGCTATTTCTTCTGGAGGGCTAACTGTTAGCACTGCTACATCGACAGATGACAGACTCGTCTTTTCTGTAACAGCAGGAGGAGCTGCAAGATTTGATGGGACTATCACAAATGCTGATTTAACTTCAGCGAGGACATGGACACTTCCAAATGCTTCTGGAACAGTGGCACTAACTTCTGATATTACCGCTTCAGCTTTTTGGCAAAGAAGCGGGACAACTCTTTCGCCAACAACTGCAAATGATATCGTTTCTATCTCTACAAACTCAACAACTGCAGGAAATAAGGCACTTGAAGTTTTACAAACAGGTGCAACATCAGGTACTGACTATGCTGGGTATTTCTCAAACACAGGAGCGGCAACATTAAACATAGCTCTATACGCATCTGCAACAGGTGGAAC
>JAOAUE010000010.1 GCA_030157745.1 Minisyncoccota bacterium | reverse complement strand
GAAAGATTATCCGTTCACTTTCTCAAAAATTTTCTTGAATGTTTCTGGGGAAGAGTGGGCGATGTCAGAGAGGATTTTGCGGTCGATTTGAACGTTTGCTTTTTTGAGCTTATCTATAAACTTTGAGTATGAAAGTCCTAGTGGGCGAACGGCGGCGTTGATGCGAACTTGCCATAGAGCACGCTTGTCAGTCTTTTTGTCCTTGCGGTGAGCAAAAGCATAACTTCCAGCGTGAGCGATAGCTTCTATGGCTTGAGCTGTTTTTGTAGAGCGACCAAAACGGTACCCTTTTGTCATAGAGAGAATATTCTTTCTCTTTTTTAGTGCATTTTGTCCTCCTTTTACGCGTGTCATGTTATTAGTTTAAAGTTATAAAGTTTATAAAGTTGAAAGTATTAGTTGTGCGGGATAAATTGACTGATTTGCTTTGGTGTCATAGGGAAATCAACAGGCTTTTTCCCTTGAAGCTGGCTTGTTCTGGTTTGCTTTGCGTTGAAGTGGTTAAAGCCAGGCTTACGAGCAAGGATTTTGCCAGTTCTAGTGATTTTTAGTCTTTTTGTGTATGATTTGTTGGTTTTCATAGCTTTTTAACTTTTTTACGATGATTTTCCAGCACCTTTATCCCTTTCGATAACTACAGCAAGCCCTTTCGGAGATTGCTTGTGAGGTTCTGCTATCTTATAGTGTTCTGTAATAAAATGCAAGACCCGGTCAAGTCTTTCCTTTAAAAAGGCTTGATCCATAGACTTGGTTCGGCCACGGAGGAAAAGCTCGACTTTTATTCGGTGTCCTTCCTTGAGCCATTTTGAGGCTGTTTTGGCTTTGAGCTCGAGGTCGTGGTCTCCTGTACCGATCTTGATCTGGAGGCTCTTGGTTTCGGTTGTTTTGGCCCCGATTTTGGCCTTTTGAGCCTTTTTCTTCTGTTCGTACTGGTATTTACCAAAATCCATTATTTTGGCGATTACCGGCTTTGATAGCGCGTTTATCTCTATGAGATCTACTCCACGCTCCTTGGCCATCTCTAGTGCTTCTGCCAAAGGAAATATGCCCAGGTTCTCTCCTGAAGCATCTAGGACTCGCATTTCTGTTGCTCTTATTTGACTGTTAATTCTTTCTCGCAAAGGGTATAGTGTTATTGTTTAATATGTCCCTAAATAATACCCAAAATTTGCAAAATAGTCAATTAAAGGCGGGCCTGCCTGCCAAGCATATGCAGGCATTGCAATCGGGTGTTTTCCGTTTGGATAAAAACTCTGGCGAAACTTTGGCTACTTTTATTGAGCGGTTTAGAAAAGAAAACGATATAGATCAAAACACTCCAGTGACTTATGCAGGCAGACTTGATCCGATGGCTCTGGGCGAAATGATAGTTTTGGTGGGGGAGGATTGTAAGAGAAAGGATGAATTTTTGGGTCTTGATAAAACTTATGAGTTTGAGGTGCTCTTTGGAGTAAAGACAGATACATTCGATATGCTTGGACTAATCACTGACTATGAGAGCTATACTCCGACCAAAGAAGAGATATTCGCAAAGATAGAAATTATAAAAAATACTAAAGAGTTTGCTTATCCGCCGTACTCTTCCAAACCAGTGAATGGTTTGCCTTTGTTCATGCATGCCAAAGCAGGAACTCTTCCAAAGGAAATGCCAAAAATGTACGGAGAAATACATTCTATTGTTTTGCAAAACACTAGAATAGTTAAGATAGAAGAGGTGGTTGAAAAATCACTAGAAATAATAAAAAAAGTAGAAGGTGACTTTCGGCAAGAAGAGATATTGAAGGGTTGGCAGGATTTTATAAAAGAGCATGGGCAAGAGAAGTGTTTGATAGGGACATTTGAAGCTATAGTTTCTTCGGGGGTATACATCAGGACACTTGCAACTATTTTGGGAGGTGTAGCTTATAAGATAGATAGAAAAAAAATAATCCCCTTATAAAAAGGGGATTACGAACTAAGTTTTTTAGGTTTTTCAACTAACCTCCTGTGGCTGAATTATCCAACAGAACAAATTCTTGCTCCGGGCGTGGCATTTCAGTTATTTTGCCTAATTTTAATACCCGAATGAAGGGCGCTTCAGTAGATTGGGTGCCTACTTTTTTTACAAGAGATCTGTGTTCTTCACAGAGAACTCCTTCATTGATGAAGATAACATCCTCACCTTTGATTTTGTAAAAGCCAAAAGGCTTATTGTCATGCTGGAAGTCTCGGGAGAATTCCCTTAGGCCAGTTTGTAAGCTGTAGGGTTCTTTTTGCCCATAATTGTTTTTCTTCGCCAAATCAATAATGGTGTTAAGCGCTTTTCTGGCGGGATTGTCAGACTTTTTTGCGACTTCGGAAGGAGGACTTTTTTTCATCATGGTCTTGGGTTAAGAGAGTTAAGTAAAGAAATTTCCTAATGATTATCTCTCTTTTTAGAAATAAGTCAAGGAAGGGGGGGCGATTATAGGGATGAGCAGTCTTGAAAAGGTTGTTGTTTGATAATGTAATAGGGGAGATAAGTATCACAAGGTGGGAGTGAAATAAATATATAAAAATAAAACAGCCCCCGCAAGTATACGGGGGACTGATAATAATTCTGTTTAGTAAAGCTTTAATTCCCAAAGCCAAAACTTCCATTTAGGAGGCTTAGTCTTTAATTCGGTAATTACTTCTTTGTCAGACTCTCTTGCTAATGTGAGTATTTCGTTTTGGGTTTTGAGCCCATTAGCAAGTATACTAATTTTATCAAGTGCAGCTTTGAGACCCAAGTTGTTCTTCCTTAGATTTTTGATTTCTTTCGTTATCATAAAATCTTCTGTGAAGAAACGTGAAGGAGAAACATAGCCGTTCAAACCATTCTTGAGTTTTTTTGCAAGGATGATCGCACGTATCATTCCTGTAATGTTACGACCGATAAAAAAATAATCAGTGTAGGCTGTTACAGAAATTTCTACGTCACCAATCCTGTGCCTGGTATTATTTCCTGGGCCTTCGCCAGAGGGGACACAAGAGCCTTCCATTACAGTAACCTTTCTTAATTCCTTTTGTATCTCCCTTCTAAAAGAAGAAGGAAAAAATTCTTCAGGCATAGTTAGAAAGTGCTCATTGATTTTAATTTGAGCATAATTTTCACCTTTGTCTTCACCAAAAGATGGATTAGGGTCAAGTTTTTTAAAAACATTTTTTACAGCATCGCTGAATGTGTTTCCGTTAGGAAAAAACCGAAATGTAACTGACATAGCTTTAAGTTTTTACTGCCTAAAATCATCCATCTTATTAAATGTGATGTTTGTCGGTCAGTTGTTAAAGAAAATTGTTTCGTTTTAATAATAGCATAAATCGACTTAGAAGTCAATAGTTATTAGGATGGTGGGGAATTGATCCCGCAGTTACTAAGTATTTTGTTTAATAAGTCAGGGGGATTTGCCCCGCGAGTTGAAGAGTGTCAGACACACTCTTCACTCTGGGCACCAACTCGCTCGTTTTGTTTGATAACAAAACATAGCTCCGCTGGTTCAAAATCCCCACACACGACAAGCAGTTGTCGTGCTCCATCTCCACCAAACAAAAATTGCTCGCATATAGCGAGCTCAATTTTGTATTTGGTGGAGATGGGGGGATTTGAACCCCCGTCTAGAGATGTTTGATATATAAATCTACGAGCGTAGTACTATTTGTGTTTTAGAATACTAAATAAAAAATTGTACAAAAGTATAGTATTCGTACCTCGACTGTTTCGACGAACCCTTGAGGTAGAGGATTCATATCTAAGCCAAATGTTTTGTTGCCACACGCACTTTATTTGGCATCAAGTGATGTGACACCAGGTTGGCTTTTAAGCGAACGCTGGAGCGAAGCCTGCCATAAATGGAGACTTCACCTTAGAAAGACTGTTGCCAGTTATCTGTGTTAGGAGAATGATTTGCGAGGATACTCCCATACTCGACACGCATATATATCAAAGACAAAACTATCGAAACCTGTCATCCCCATTTTTACGAAGTAAAAATGGTCCTGCAAAGCCTTGGCGAAGCAGGGCAGTAATTTAGTAGATACTTATTTAATCACGAAGTCCGCGATCCATATCTTTTTTTACTGCTTTTTTCTTTAGCGTCTCTCTTTTATCAAAGTTCTTTTTTCCTTTGGCTACGGCGATTTGTGCCTTGATGTAGCGACCTTTACTGTACAACGATATTGGGATGATAGTCAAGCCTTTGGTTTGTAAACTCTTTAGCAGAGCGAGCATTTCTTTTTTGTGGACTAGGAGTTTGCGAGTGCGATAAGGGTCGAAGTTCTGTGGTGCATTTTTTTCTTGCCAAGCAGGAATATGTGCTCCGAGGAGCATTATTTCGCCACCAACAATAGCCACATAAGCACCAGTTAGGGAACCGTGGTGCTCTTTGAGGGATTTGACTTCGGTGCCGAGGAGTTCTACACCGGCTTCGATGGTTTCGAGGTATTCGTAGTCAAATGAGGCTTTTTTGTTTTCTATCAAGCTCATGTGACAATCGTATCATGATTTTGTTATAGTGTGTGATATGGAAAAATACAAAACCTCTTGGGATCTGACACTTCTATACAAGAGCCCCAAAGATCCTCAAATAGAAAAGGATTTAAAAAAAATAGAATCAATATGCTCTAGTATACAAAAAAAGTATCAAAAAACAGACTTTACAAAAACACCAAAAGGTTTATTTGATGCGCTTGAAAATGTAGAAAAGGTAACGAGCTCTATCTCTGAGTCTAAACCTTTTGTTTATGTTTATCTTTCAACTCAAATAAATACAACAGACAATAATGCTAGAGCTATCCTTAATAAATACGAAGAGCGTATTGTCATTGCATCAAATAAATTGGTTTTTTTCGACCTTGCGATTGCGAGTATCCCCAAAAAAGATCAAAAAAAGTATCTTTTATATACTCCTTTAAAAAAATATAACTACATGCTCAAAAAAGCGTTTGCTTCTGCAAAATACATACTCTCTGAAAAAGAAGAACAATTAGTAAGCCTTTTCAATCAACCTTCTCAATCTATGTGGGTAGATGCAAATCAAAAACTTCTAACAAATCAAATGGTTCAGTATGGCAAAAAAACAATACCTCTTTCTGAAGCAGAAGAGGTTATTAAGAGCCTATCAAAAAATGAAAGAAAATCTCTCTATAAAGAAATTTTACAAGCCTATAAAATAGTCAGTGTTATTGCGGAGCCAGAAATAAACGCTCTTGTTACTACAAAAAAAATACTTGATAAAAAGAGAGGTTACAAGGATATAATAACTCCAGCTTTAGATAGTCACGAACTAGATAAAAAAACATTAGAGGCACTACTTAGTTCTGTGGGAAAACATAACAAATCCGCACATTATTTTTTCTCTCTACACGCAAAGCTTTTAAAAGAAAAAAAGTTATTATACACAGATAGATTCGTAGAAATAGGAAATATAGAAAAATCTTTTTCTTTTAGTTCGGCGACTGAAATGATAAAAAGCACTTTAGCAGAAGTCGGCCAGTGGTATGTTGATACTTTTGAAGATTTTCTTAAAAAAGGACAAATAGATGTTTTCCCTAAACCAAATAAAACCTCTGGTGCGTACTGCGCAGGGACAGTAGGGAACCCTGTATTTATTCTTCTTAATTATGCCAACAATTTACACTCTATAGAGACAATAGCTCACGAGATGGGGCATGCATTCCACTGGATATATTCACAACAGCAACCAGATCATTATCGACACCACACGATGGCAACTGCAGAAGTGGCTAGTACTTTCTTTGAGCAAATATTTTCAGACTATATAGAAAAGACACTTTCTGAAAAAGAAAAGGTCATTTATCTTCATTCAAAAATCCAAAGGGATATCCAAACAATTTTCCGACAAATATCTTTCTTTAATTTTGAAAAAGAGCTGCATGAATATATAAGATCAAAAGGCTATGCTTCGTCTAGAGAAATTCAAATACTTCTTTTAAAACATATGCAGGAGTACCTTGGACCAGTATTTAATCTTTCAGAAGAAGACGGCCTTCAGTATGTCTCTTGGTCTCATTTGAGATTGAATTTTTATACTATCTCTTACGCTTATGGCATGCTTGTCTCTAAGGGCCTTTTTGAGTATTGGAAAAAAGATAAAAATTATATAAGAAAAGTAGAACAATTTATGAAATCTGGGGGCTCAGAGTCGCCAAAAGATATATTTAAAAAAGCAGGCATAGACACAACAGACCCAAAGTTTTTCGAAGCGGGTCTTAAGGCTATAGACGCTGATATAACACGTCTCGAGAAGCTCGCTAAAAAACTAAAAATGATTTAGCACTCAACTAAAGCCCATTTTTGTGTATAATAGTGGTCATGTCTAAACAAAAAACAAGTGGGCCAAAAATCCCGCATCTACCGACCGGTGGATCCAAAAAGTCTCCACAAAATAAAAATAAGAAAAGTTTATTTTCTTATGCTTTTTCAGCACTTCTTATTTTTGCTGTAATTATCGGAGTATACGGAGCTATTTCAGATGTTGCTAGCAACAAAAAGACAGAAACAGTTTCTCTATCAGAAGTTGCGCGTTTGGTAGATCAAGGTGAGATAAAGTCTATAACTGTAGAAGGGCAGGAAATTTCTATAGAAAAAGTTGCCGGAGAAAAACTGAAATCCAAAAAGGAGGCAGGCTCTGACATTGTAGGCCTTTTGAAAAGCTATGAAGTCAATCAAGAAAAGCTAAGAGCTGTCGAAATAAACGTAGTCACTCCAAGTGGGTTTTTGTTTTTTGTTTCGCAAATACTACCATTTTTGTTCCCAGTTTTGATTTTGGTTTTCTTTGTTTGGATGCTAACTCGCC
>JAOAUE010000009.1 GCA_030157745.1 Minisyncoccota bacterium | reverse complement strand
ACTCCAAGAACAAATACGGGAAAAGCTAAAGGTGGCAATGAAAGACAAGGATCAATCAGCTCTCGATACCTTGCGAGCAGTTTTGGCGGGTTGTACAAATGAGCTCGTAGCTATTGGCAAAACTCCACAAGATAGCCTAGAAGATGCTGGGGTTCTAAAGGTGATCAGTAGACTTATCAAACAACGCAAAGATTCTATAGAGCAGTTCACTAGTGCAGGACGCGCGGATCTAGTAGCAGGAGAGCAAGCTCAGCTTTTTGTACTTGAAGAATTCATGCCTGAACAAATGAGCGAAGAAAAAGTACGCGCTATAGCTGTAGCCAAACAAACAGAGCTTGGACATACAGACAAAAGCAAAATGGGCATTCTCATCGGTGCTGTTATGAAAGAGGTCGGCCCCCAAGCAGATGGAGCTCTTGTAAAAAAGGTTGTTGAATCTCTGTTTTAATTTTATAATTCTTTCATGATACTCCTCCGATGGTTTATAACAGTTCTCGCAATATTTGCACTGCCATACTTTGTCTCTGGTATAGCAGTTAGTGGTATCTTGACTGCTATAGTTGTAGCGGCGTGTTTGGTATTTCTAAATATGGTCATCAAGCCTTTTGTAACAATGCTGACTTTGCCATTGAACATCCTGACTCTCGGACTATTTTCTTTAGTTATCAACGGAGCATTCTTTTGGTTTGTTGGACAAATAATCCAAGGCTTTTCTATATCTTCTTTCCAAGCCGCTATCATCGGAGCTTTTGTTATATCAGTTAAAAATTTGATTATTGGTAAATTTTTAGTGCATAATGAATATCAAAAATTTTGTTATTGTAACTCACGACAACCTTTTTCATTTAGACGATCTTTTTGCTTGTGCAATAATACAAATTTATTTAGACAAAAAAGAAGAAAACTATAGTGTCATAAGGACTAGGGATAAGGAAGTGATTTCAAATGCCGATTATGTCGTTGACGTCGGAGATATATACGATGCTTCATTAAACAGATTTGATCATCACCAAAAAGGTGGAGCTGGTGCTAGAGAAAACAATATACCTTATGCTTCTTGTGGTTTGGTTTGGAAACATTACGGAGAGATGATCTCTGGATCTAGAATTATTGCTGATATTTTAGATACCAAGGTTTTTCAAGTTCTTGACGCGGACGATAATGGATTAGAATTTTATAAAAATACGATAGAAGGTGTCGAAGCGTTGACTATACATAAGTTTTTATACACATTTAGACCTACTTGGAAAGAAGATCTAGAAAATTTTGATAAAGTTTTTAATGAATTGATTTCTTTAATTAAATCTTATATTTTAAGAAAAATAAAAGTCGAACAAGATAAACTGGAAGCTTTAGAAAAAGTTGAAGAGGCTTACAATAAATCTGAAGATAAGAGAATTGTTCTAATGGAAAAACCTTACCCTGGTGATGAATTTTTGATGTCTAAAGCAGAGGTTTTATATAAAGTAAGTCCAAATTCTAACGGTACAGCTTGGGGTGTCAAAACAATAAGTGATTCAGATGAATCGTATGAAAACAGAAAAGACCTTCCTAAAGAATGGGCAGGACTTAGAGATGAAGAAATTCAAAAGGTTACTGGAGTTAAAGACGCTATTTTTTGCCATAATGCACTATTCCTTGCAACTGCTGCTTCTAAAGAGGGAGCTTTGGAATTAGCGCGAATTGCTGTAGAGTATTAAGACTATGGCATTTCTTGATGAAATCATAATACATGCAAAAGCTGGAAAAGGCGGAAACGGCGTCGTTTCTTGGCGTCGCGAAAAATTTATCGCAAAAGGTGGTCCAAATGGTGGGGATGGAGGACAAGGGGGAGATGTTTTTGTAAAAGCGATAAGAAGCTTGCGAGTGTTGGACCAATACCGAAGCAAAAAAGAATTTTTTGCTGACAACGGCGTCCCTGGTGGAAGTCGCTCTTTTAAAGGCGCAAATGGGGAAGACTTATATATAGAGTTTCCAATAGGATCAAAGATTACAAAGGTTGCGACCGGCGAAGTTTTTGAGCTGACACATGAAGGACAAGAAATCAGAATCCTGCGTGGTGGCGCAGGCGGGCACGGCAACGAGCACTTTAAAAGCTCTACCAACCAAGCCCCCCAAGAGTCTACTCCCGGAAAAGAAGGTGAAGAATCAGAGCTACATATAGAAGTATCACTCATTGCAGATATTGGACTTGTAGGATTTCCTAATGCTGGAAAAAGTAGTCTTTTGAATGCGCTGACAAATGCAACGGCCAAAGTCGGGGATTATCCTTTTACTACTATCGATCCAAACTTGGGAGATTTATTTGGGTACATCATCGCTGATATTCCTGGACTTATCGAAGGAGCAAGTAGTGGTAAAGGATTAGGATTTACATTTTTGCGCCACATAACAAAAACAAAAATAATCCTTCATCTTGTTTCTTTGGAGCAAGCAGAACCGATGAAAGCTTATGAGACGATAAGAAGTGAGCTTGTAGAGTTCGGACAAGGTTTGTCAGAAAAAGAAGAGGTGATACTCCTTACCAAGACAGATGTTACAACTCCGGAAGTGGTAGAAAAAACAAAAAAAGAGTTTGAAAATTTGGGTAAAAAGGTTTTTGCAGTTACTCTTTTTGATGATGAAAAGGTCAAAGTATTTCGCGATGAATTGGTGCATTTCTTGAAACAAAAAACCTCCTCTTTGGAAGAGAAGGTTTAGGGGCAAACTTTTGGAATTTCTTTGATTTCAGACCAAGTTTTTGTTTTGATAACAAAAACCAAAATTTTTGCTTTATCAAAACTTCTCAAAATAATATCTTCTGAAGTTTGGCATACAACAGAAAAACGGACTTCGTTTTTCGGTAAAGCAACAGTAAATCTTTCTTTGGTGGTTTTTACCCTCAAGGAGTCGTTGCCATATCTGGAGTATTTTACTGAGGACAGAGGGCTTTTTGAAGAACCCATACCCAAGAGATGTTTGTCAGTTGTACCAAACTTTATATTGCAAGAGCAGAGGAAGATAGCGGTCAGAAAAGTTAAGAGTATTTTGTTTTTCATTAGCAAGTATTTCCAAAAGTCTACTCTTTTTAAAGAAAAAAAGAAAGCCCCGCATTAACGGGGCATTTTTTTGTTTAAACATTTTGTCTTTACTCCTGGTGCTTTTCTCTGTAGTAGGCTTCGTGAGGGTTTATTTCTTCGGGAATAAAATCACTGCTCTTACCAAGTAATAAAGTAAGTTCTTCAGATGGAAGAGTTTTTACGCTTTTAATTAATTTTAAATCAGTCAATCTTTGATTTCTTGATTTTTGACACATACCTATTAATTGTCTACACAGAGATCCAAATCTTCTAATTGCGTTGGGTGGGTCTTTTCTCTCAGGCATAAAAATTGGTTTTGGGGTTAGAAAAGAAATACTTCATTACTATTATACAACCATGACTTTTATTGTCAACCAAGTACTCTTTGGGTTATAATCTGCAAATGGAAAAAACCTATTATCCAACTATCGGGCTAGAAATACACGCTGAGCTCAAAACAGATTCAAAGATGTTTTGTGGTTGCAAAAACGATCCTTCAGCAAGCTCAGGACAAGTCCCTGATAGTCAAAATACAAATATTTGTCCTATATGTATGGGGCACCCTGGAACTCTGCCTGTGCCGAACAAGCAAGCGATAGAAAACGTGATCAAGGTAGGCCTAGCGCTAGGTTCAAATATCGCCAACTTTACTGAATTTGATCGTAAAAATTACTTTTATCCTGATATACCAAAAGGTTATCAAATCTCGCAGTATAAATATCCGATAGTCTCAGGAGGATCTTTAAATGATAAAGCTATCACACGTATTCACCTCGAAGAAGACACAGGACTTTCGAAACACGACAGAGGAAACTTTACACTTGTGGACTTCAATCGTGCTGGTGTGCCGTTGATGGAGATGGTGACAGAACCAGTGATTCATAGCGCAAAAGAAGCAGGAGACTTTGCTCGTGAACTTCAGTTGCTCCTCCGAACTCTTGGAGTTTCAGAAGCCAATATGGAAAAAGGTGAAATGCGTGTTGAACCAAATATTTCTATCTCACCAGACCCAAACAAGTTTGGTACAAAAGTTGAAGTTAAAAATCTAAACTCATTTAAAGCCGTTGAAAAAGCTATCGAATATGAACTTGCTCGTATGCAAGCTTTGTACGAAGCGGGCAGAGAAGATGAAATAGTCCAAGAGACTCGTGGTTGGGATGAAAACAAACAGACAACATTTTCTCAGCGATCCAAAGAAAATGCCAACGACTATCGATACTTTCCAGACCCAGATATTCCAAAGTTTATGTTAAGTGAAATGTTTGATATGGACGCCATCAAACTCTCTCTACCAGAGCTTCCTTGGCAAAAGCGGGAGAGATACCAAAAAGACTTTGGACTAGGAGAAGAACTAGAAACTTTTGTAGTAGATAGCGAACTTTCAAAATACTTTGAAACAGTGGCTAGAAGTTTGCCAAGTTTGGAACAGATCAAAATAGCTTCAAACTATATACTCTCTGATATGCTTGGGCTTTTGAAAAAAGACGCTACTCTCAAAATGCCTTCGCCGGAGAACTTTGTGATTTTGGTTGGAATGATTGTTAACAGCGAAATAACTTCTCGTGGAGCAAAAGATATACTCGCAATGATAATGAAAGAGGATGCTAATCCTAAAAATTTGGCTGAAAAAGAAGGGCTGCTTCAACAAAATGATGAAGAGTCTATCAGGGCTCTCGCTCAAAAGATAATCTCTGAAAATCAAAACCTTGTAGAACAGTACAAAGCCGGAAAGGAGAGTATCGCACAAGCTTTTGTCGGCATAATGATGAAAGAAACCAAAGGAAGCGCCAATCCACAAATAGCGTTAAAGATTTTGAAAGAAGAACTACAAAAGTAGCGCTTGTCACGCCATAGCAAATATGGCGACGGCGAGATATACTATAAGTATACGGATCACGTACTAAACCAAGGTCAAGTTTATGTTATGTGGTACAAAATATTATTATAATTTAACTAAATACAGGGAGTTTAATCCATAAACCTGTTTTGTCCGTGATGGAAACAAATAAAAACAATTCAAAGTTGGTTATTGTAGGAATAATCGCTCTAGCTCTAGGATATCTTTTGTATCCTCAACTTAACAAACAAAAAGCTCCTATGGGTATGCATCAAATGCCAGACGGGTCTATGATGATGGATAACAATGCTGATATGCACTCAAGTATGACTATGGGCTCTATGATGGAGGCTATGACAGCAAATCTATCTGGTAAATCAGGAACAGAGTTCGACAGTGCTTTTCTTGAAGAAATGATACCTCACCATATGGGAGCTATAGAGATGGCTCAGATGGTTTTGAAGACTTCCAAAAACCCAGAACTTATAAAGCTCGCAAATGACATCATCTCAGCACAGCAAAAAGAGATAAATATGATGCGCGGTTGGCAGAGGGAGTGGTTTGGCGTAAATCCTCTGTAGTTTGCTATAATTGTACTTATGAAGAAAACAAAAGTAGCAATAAATGGTTTTGGTCGCATAGGAAGAGCATTTCTAAAGGTGGCCTGGGAAAAGCCCGAAATAGAAATAGTAGCAGTTAATGATCTAGGTTCTATAGAATCACTCGCATATTTACTAAGACACGATACTGTTTATCGTGCTTGGGGCAAAGATGTAAAAGTAGATGGATCAAATCTAGTTATAGATGGCAAGATGGTGAAATTTCTCTCGGAAAAAGACACCACCAAACTTCCTTGGGGAGATCTTGATATCGATGTAGTCGTAGAGTCTACCGGACTATTTACTGCATTTGAAAAAGCAAAGTTCCATCTTGATCAAGGTGCTAAAAAGGTAGTGATCTCAGCACCTAGTAAAGGTGATGGATCTTTCCCTGGAGAAACTATACTCCTTGGTGTAAACGAAGATAAATTTGGCTCTTGCGATATCACATCCAATGCATCATGTACGACAAATGCCTCTAGTCCACTCATTGCTATTTTGGACGAAGCACTCGGTATCGAAAAAGCGATCCTTAACACTGTTCATGGTTATACCGCTAGCCAAGCACTCGTAGATGGTCCAAGCAAAAAGGACTTGAGAGAGGGAAGAGCGGCAGCACAAAATATAGTACCGAGTTCAACAGGTGCTGCTATTGCTGTAACAAAAGCTTTTCCAAAACTAGAGGGACTTTTTGATGGGATATCTATCCGTGTGCCAGTACCAGCGGGCTCTATAGTAGATATTACTTTTATTGCCAAGAGAGATACAACTGCAGAAGAAGTAAATGAAATACTCAAAAAAGCATCTCTTGATCCACGCTGGGCAAATATATTTGCAATTACAGAAGAGCCACTAGTCTCTAGTGATATCTTGGGCAACTCCCACGCTTCTATCGCTGATCTTGAAATGACTCGTGTTGTTGGTGGCAATCTCGTAAAGGTTCTTGGTTGGTATGACAACGAAATGGGGTATACATATACACTCGTTGATCATGTTATTAAGACAGGGAAGACAATTTAGAAATGAAACTACACTTAGCTACAGATCACGCAGGGTTTGAACACAAAGAATACTTGAAAGCTTTTTTGCTTGAGCAGGGTTATGAGGTCGTTGACCATGGTGATAGCAAACTCGATGAAAATGATGATTATCCAGACTTTGTCACTCCGTGCGCACAAGCTATCGCAAATTCTCCTCTAGACAAAGCTGTTATATTTGGCGGTTCTGGGCAAGGGGAGGCGATGTGTGCCAACAGAGTTAAGGGTGTACGCGCTGTTGTCTACTATGGTGGCTCAACAGAAATACTGACATTTTCTCGTGACCACAACGATGCCAACATCCTCTCTATAGGAGCTAGGTTTGTAAATGTGGAAGATGTGCCAAACATAGTGAAGATGTGGCTCGAAACACCTTTTTCAGGTAACGAAAGACATGTTAGAAGATTAAGTAAATTTTAAATGATAGAAATAATTCCGGCGATATTGCCACAAAGTTTTAGAGATATAGAGCAAG
>JAOAUE010000008.1 GCA_030157745.1 Minisyncoccota bacterium | reverse complement strand
TTCTTATGATATTTATTGGTGTGGCGGTTGGATTTTTCGCAGTATCAATGCTCTCGCCAATGTACTCCATAATGGATTCTATAAAATAGATTGACTTTATACTCTACTCATGCTATAATATAAAAGTGAATAAAATTGTCCTTTAACGTTAAATTAAAATAAGTGAAAACAGTAATTGCAAACAAGTCGTTCGAAGAACGCATAATCGAAGTAATTATTGCAAACGGGGGTGTTCCTGAAGATATTCAGTATCTTTCAGATGATACCATTCTTGCCCTTGGCCTTAACCTTGCGCAAACTGGTATCCAACAGAGGACCCCAAACCCCGCGTTCGTGGTAAATCCATGTAACGACATCAAAGAAAACATAAAAAACTTCGATTGGGCGTCTCCTCGTCTTACTAACAGCACATTTAAACTGGAAAGTAATGATGGTCCGAAAACCATTGAGCTGAAAAAGTACACAGGAAAAATAGAAGACAGACTGAAACAAATTGATGCAGATGGATTCGTCCCTGCTCCTTCTCCGTATGTACTAGGTTTGGGCGTACAACATCCTGATATTATTAAAAAATACGGATGGGTTACCTCATTAGATGAAAAGAATTTTCTTCTGCGCGACCGTGGTCGCTTGGGGCTACTCAGCCTCGGCTGGGGTGGCAAGCGTAATCTCCATCTGGCGCAGCGACTGGGCGAGTGGGGTGACTTCTGGTGGTTTGCTGTGATTCGTAAGCAACCTTTGTTTTCTTAAGCTCTAAAACGCCTAAGTTTTTAAATTATTAACAGTTTATGCCTGCATTGAAAACGCAGGCATTTTTTATACTTCAATATGGCAAGGTAAACATACGAGAAATAAGCGACCTTAAATTTAATTTTGATACAAAGCGTAAAATATTTCCAAAAATTACAAGTAGTTGGATCTTATAAATGACTAAGAGGTTATGGCAATAGTCATAATTTAGAGATGATATTTGATGAACTTGTGAGATAATAGTTGTACATGTTGAACTTTCGAAACAAAAGTCAAAAAGGAACAACTTTGATTGAAACACTAGTTGCCGCCGCTTTTTTTGTTGTTTTTTCTTTGGCGATATATCAGCTTTATGCAAAGGTCGTGGAGCTCTCTTCTCGTATTAGAATAAAAACAATTGCCAATCAGATTGCCAGTGAGCAAGTTGAGTTTATACGAAATCTACAATACTCCGACGTTGGTATAGTCTCTGGTATTCCCTCTGGTGTTATCCCGGCGACAAAAACAGTTTCTAGAGGCAGTATCACTTTTGCTGTTAATACAACTATACGTAACATTGATTTGCCAGCTGACGGTACTTTGGGTGGTAGTCCAAACGATCTTTCGCCGTCAGACAATAAGCTCGCAGTTATAGAAGTTCTTTGTACTAGTTGTAACAGCGCTATATCTATTGAGTACACAACAAATATCGCTCCGAAAAGCCTAGAGACAGAAAATGGAAATGGTGCTTTGGTTATAAAGGTTATAGACGCAAGTGGCCTACCAGTTCAAAACGCTACTGTTAGAATTCAAAACACTAGTACTATACCAAATATTGATTTTACAGATGTAACAGATAATTTTGGTGTTTTGACAGTTGTTGATGCGCCACCATCAACAGAGAGCTACTATATAACAGTTACAAAAAGTGGTTATTCTTCAGAAAGAACTTATGCTGTTGGAGACATAGATAATCCAAATCCAACAAAGCCTCACATAACAGTTGTTGCCAATACTGTCAGTCAGGGGACTTTTTCTATAGACCAAACTAGCTCTATAGATCTAAGAGCTCAATCCGCCCAGTGTTCAACTATCACTGGTATAGCAGGTGATTTGGTCGGATCTAAGATCATAGGTACATCTCCTGATGTTATAAAAAATAATATAAATTTTGATTTAAATAGTGCCTCAAATACTATTGGGAGTATAGAGTGGGACTCTTATACATTAGAGATCTCTAGTTCTGATTATGATGTAGCAGGTACCAACCCTATCTTCCCACTTTCTATTTCTCCGGCCTCAAGCCAGCAAGTAACCATAACCTTAAAACCTGCCACATCAGGTAGTCGGTTGGTTGTTGCAGTAAATGATGTTGCTGGTTTACCAGTTGCCGGTGCAGACGTTCTTGTCGACGGTCCTTCAGGTAGTTTCTCAAATCAGACAGGTGTTGGATCTATCTCTCAGACTGACTGGAGTGGAGGTAGTAGTCAGGATGATTATACAGATCAAACTAGATTTTTCAGTACTGATGGTGGGATAGATTATTCTACAGACCAAGGACAGCTAAAGCTCTTGCTCCTCGGCGCTAGTTATACAACAAATGGCGAGCTTATATCTTCAAGTATCGATCTTGGACAAGGGTCGGTATTCCAACAACTATCTTGGAGTCCGTCAGGACAACCCTCTGGTGTTGGTTCGGATCCTGTAAAATTTCAGATCGCAACTAACAGTGACAATGCCACATGGGAATTTTTGGGCCCTGACGGAACAGACGCTTCTTACTACACAAACTCCACCAGCGATATAGCCGATATTCATAATGGCGATAGGTATATAAGGTATAAGGTTTTACTCTCAACAGAGGACACCTCCGAGACACCTAGCATCAGCGATATAGCTATCACTTATACATCAGGCTGTTTGCCACCAGGGCAAATAGACTTTGCTGGTCTTTCTTCGGGTAGTTATACAGTCACTGTTAGCAAGAGTGGCTATACTACTTCGGTAAAAACAATTACAATAAGTAATAACACTTATGAAACGATACAGCTCAATCCATAAAAATACTTTCTCTGGCAATGGTTATACTGTGATAGAGATTCTTGTTGTCATGGCCATAATCGGTGTTTTAGGTATTATTATCTCCAAGTTTCAAAGAGATGTTTTTTCTTTTAACAGATATTTCGATAATAGTCTTTCTGTTGGTGATAGTGCCCAAAAACTTCTCAGACCAATGACTGCGGAGATCAGATCAGCTAGCCCCTCTAGTCATGGAGCGTACCCAATAGATGCTGTAGCAGACAACAGCTTTTCTTTTTATAGCGATATAGATAACGATGGCCTCAAGGACTGGGTCAAGTACAGTCTCTCTGGTACAACAATCTCAAAAGAAACAATCAAGCCTTCAGGTAATCCACTCACTTATAGTACAGCAAATAAGGTCACAAAAACTTTTATGACAGGTGTTCGCAATATCACAGATGGTATCCCAGT
Source organism: Minisyncoccota bacterium (assembly GCA_030157745.1). GTDB lineage: Bacteria > Patescibacteriota > Minisyncoccia > Phycocordibacterales > UBA9973 > UBA4124. The sequence continues at coordinate 25,758 of JAOAUE010000008.1, read as the reverse complement.
ATTTACCTACTATGACAGTACTTATACCGGAGGAAGTGGGGGTGTTGTCTCACCGTCAACAGGTTCACTGTCCAGTATTCGACTAATAGGTGTTAAAATAAGACTTGATCCTGATCCAAATCAATCCCCAAATACTATAGAGGTCAGCACACAAGTTGCTATTCGTAACTTAAAAGTTCAACAATAATTATGTTTAAAAAAAATAAAAAACAAAACGGATTTTTATTGATAGGGGTTCTTGTTTTTGCTGCAGTTAGTATCGTCACAATAACAGCTTTTGTTTCTTGGGCTACTACAAGTTCAAAATTGGCTAGAAGGGTTCAGTCTAGAGAGTCTGCACTACAGATCGCTGAGGCAGGTATTGAATACTCTAGATGGTACTTGGCACACTATCAAACAGATTATACATTGGGGAATGTTGGTGCCGGGCCTTATATTTATCCTTTTAATGATAAGGACGGAAACCAGATAGGAACTTATACTTTGACTGTTACTCCACCACCAACGGGCTCTACTTTGGTTAAAGTAAAATCAACAGGTGCAACTCTGGCTGACCCTACGGCCACCCGTAGTATAAATGTTAATTTAGCTATACCTTCTCTAGCAAAATATTCTGTTCTAGCAAATGCAGATATGCGTTTTGGTGAGGGGACTATTGTCTATGGACCTATACATTCAAATGGAGGGATCCGTTTTGATGGTGTTATTTGGAACCAAATAACCAGCTCCAAAACAAGCTATGATGACCCAGATCACAGCGGTGCTGTAGAGTTTGGCGTTCATACCCATGTCAACACAGGGAGCACAAGTGTTAACAACAGTTTTCGTCCTGCAGAGGCTCCGCCCTCAACTGTTGCAAATAGAAGTGATGTTTTTAAGGCAGGCAGAACATTTCCTGTCCCTGCTGTTGATTTTGCTGGTATTACCAACGATTTAGCAACTATCAAGACTCAAGCCATTGCCTCTGGAAGATATTTTGCAGCTTCAGGGTATCAAGGTTATCAAATAATTTTAAAAACCAACGACACTTTTGATCTTTATCGCGTAACAAGCCTCAGTGCTCCACCTAGTGGTTGTTCAGACGTCACCAGTGATTCTACATGGGGCACGTGGAGTATAGGCGCAAAGACGTTTTTAGCTAACTATGCTATTCCAGCAAACGGACTCATTTTTGCTGAAGATAATATTTGGGTTGAAGGGCAGATAAGCTCCGCGAGAGTTACCATTGCTGCGGCGAGGTTCCCTGATACTGTTGCAACTCGCAAGAACATCACAGTAAATAACGATCTAAAGTACACAAATTATGATGGCACAGATGTTTTATCATTGATAGCTCAAAATAACATAAACGTAGGACTATTTTCAGATACAAACTTACAAATCGACGGAGCCTTGGTTGCCCAAAATGGTCGCATAGGTAGATACTACTATGATCCACCAACAAATGGAGGAGGAACAAATCGTTGCGGTGTAAATGTTTATAGAAATAGTATTTCTCTCTATGGCATGCTCGGTACAAACGGGCGTTATGGTTTTGCTTACACAGACGGTACTGGCTATGACGACCGTACTATTACTTATGATACAAACCTTCTTTATGCTCCACCACCAAATTTTCCACTCGCTTCTGATAAGTACCAAATTATTCTCTGGGAAGAGCTTGAAAATTAAGGATTTTTAGCTCGTGCTATAATATTTCCATGATATTACTTGTTGGAAATTGGAAAATGGCACCAAATAAAAGCACAGAAGCTATAAATCTTGCCAAAAAAATCTCACTATCAGCTAAAACTTATAAAAAAAGTATAAACACAGTTATTTGTGCTCCGTACATACATTTGCCTTTTTTGATTAAAAACATAAAAACAGGTATTTCTTTTGGTGGACAAAACACTGCCTCTAGTGAAGATGTTGCACAAACAGGTTTTATAAACTCTTCAATGCTAAAAAGTTATGGCGCCACATATTGTATCGTCGGGCACTCAGAAGTTAGGGCGCATGGAGAAACAGATGAACAAATACTTGCTTCTACTATTTCTATTTTGCAAAAAAATATAATTCCTATTGTTTGTGTAGGAGAAAAAGAGCGAGACGGTCATGGTTGGTATCTTAGTTCTGTTAAAGAACAAGTTGAAAAAATCTTTCTTGGGGTTCCAAAAAACCAAATAAAAAAAATAGTTTTGGCTTATGAGCCAGTTTGGGCAATAGGAAAAAATGCAGCTAGAGAGGCGACTGTTGCTGAGTCTCGAGAAATGATCATGTTCATTAGAAAGGTTATAGCAGATATAACTGACGAAAAAACAGCCAAAAATACAAATATTTTGTATGGTGGATCAGTTAATGAACAAAACGCATTTAACTTTATTTCTGAAGGCGGAGCACAAGGTCTCTTGGTCGGAAGAGTGAGTCTGGATGCAAAAAGATTTTCAAGTTTAATGAAAAGCATATCTCTATCACAATAAAATGAATCACGTACAAAATTGAGAGAGTATCTCTTTGATATGTTTTGAATATATGGTATTTTGTACGTGATGAAGACACTAAAAGATATAAAGAAAACTAAAAATGTAAGAGCTCTTGTCAGGGTAGACTATAATGTCCCATTTAAAAACGGCAAAATACTGGACACTCGCCGTATTGATGCTTCATTTGAAACAATAAAATCCTTACACAAAAAGGGTTTCCAAACTCTATTGATTGCTCACCTTGGTGATAGCAAAGCGACACTTAAGCCTGTTGCAAAATATTTATCAAAATACTTTAAGATTGTATTTATCACAGAAGATATTAAAAATACCGAAAAGATAAAAAATCTTTGTTCACAAGTCTCTCAGGACACAATAATTTTGTTTGAAAATATTCGTTTTTATCAAGAAGAGAAAGAGAACAGTATAGTTTTTTCTAAGGCGTTAGCAAGATTAGCCGATATCTTTGTTAATGAAGCATTTCCGGAATCTCATCGAAAATATGCTTCTATTGTTGGTATTCCTAAGTATTTGCCAAGCTATGCCGGTGTACAGCTTGAGAAAGAGATAAAAATGCTTTCACCATTGTTTACCAATAAAAAACATCCTTTTCTGTTTATCCTAGGTGGGGCAAAATTTGGGACCAAGATACCGCTACTTAAGAAGTTTATAGATATTTCTGACAATGTTGTTATCACAGGGGCAATACTTAACTCTTTTTATAAATTTGTAGGTTTTGAGGTCGGGGATTCTGTTGTAGAGGGCGGTTACGAAAAGGAAATAAAAAAGCTAATCTCTTCGCCAAAGATATTGCTTCCAGTTGATGTGTTGGTCGTTCGCTCAGGTGCCAAAAAGCTTGTCATGGCAAATGAGGTCCAAAAAGGTGACGTTATAGTTGATATTGGAAAGCAGAGTGTAGAGCTTATAAATCAAAAAATAAAAAAGTCTAAAATAATTATTTGGAATGGGCCAACTGGTTGGTATGAAAAAGGTTTTGTTGGTGCAACCAAGTCTTTGGCTCAGTCTATAAAAACTTCAAAAGCCTTTGCTATTGTCGGAGGTGGAGATACTGGTGCTGTTATAGAAAAAGTTTTGGGTGAGAAGGAAAATTCAAAAAACATTTTTGTCTCGACTGGCGGTGGCGCAACACTAGAGTACCTTGCTAGTGGTACCTTGGTAGGAGTAAAATACTTAAAAGACTAAGAAAAACCAAAAATAAATCTAAAACCCTTATAAAACCCGACATGTTCGGGTTTTATCTTTATAAATTATTTTTTATCTTTTCTGCCCAAGTTTCCATTTCTCCTGTTTCATAAGAAAATGTTGGCCAGCCTGAAAGTTTATCATCCAAATATCTAGGCATTAGGTGGATATGAAAGTGTGGTACATCCTTACCAACAACAGATACTTGTATATAGTCACAACTTAAACCTTTTTTCATACCTATCATCAATTCTTTTGTTTTTATAAAAAGATATGCAAGCAATTCATTTGGAACATCCTGCATCCATTCATAGTGATCTTTTGGGATCAAAAGAATGTGGCCTTTCGATACTGGGTTTATATCCATAAATGCTAAGCACTTTTCATCCTCATAAACCTTGGTAGCGGGTATTTCAGCCCTAATAATCTTGCCAAATATAGTGTCGTTTCGCATGAGAACATTATAACATTGACTAAAATTTTTCTATAGGTAGTATTGAGAAAAAACAAAATATGGAAGAAAAAAATGACCTGCCGGTACTAAAGTACTTGGTCTTAGAGGTTGATGATAAGTTAAACATAAACACAGAAAAGTTTTTTGAAAAAAAGAGAAAAACAGGAGAACAGTTTTCCTACGAAATTGTTTCTCCGCTTCTAGGGCATGGAGACGTTACTCACTGGTTTAAATTTGGGGGTTTTGATAGTGTATTGATAGAGCCTAACGTATATCGTGCAAGTGCAGCCAACAGAATTGCGCACGATATATCTCATTCATTTCGCAGAGAAGGCGATCTCGATACTTTATTTAAAAATCTCTATATTATGCACTCAAAAGAAGAGCTGATAAATAGTATGTATTCGATCGGACCTGATGGCATCGCTTCTATTGCTGCAATATTGAGAATCGTCCCAACCTTTACACTGGAAGGGGAGAGTATGGTTCGATTGGAACACACCGAGTTTTATAAGTTGACCCGACCAATTCTTTTTGCAGATGGAAACATTCGTTTTTATTCTGAGGCAACAATGTCAAAAATAAGAAATTCTGTCGATACTACTATCAGAATTACAAAAGCTGACCATAAGATTCCTTTTATAGGAGTAGGTTACACTAGTCCTAAAGTTTTTATGGATATTGAAGCAAAAAACCATGATGATTTGATTCAGATATTTTCTTTGGTTTTAGAAAATAGTAGTGTTTTTGGTGGATATATGGAGGTATATCATGGGTCAAAAATTCTTGTTTTTTCTGATTCTGCTGACCAGAGATTTGAGTTTCCAGGGCTGGGCAATTTGTTAAGTACTCTTGGTCCTGAGTTGGCTGTTCATTATCCTGAGTATAAGATTGAATTTAACAGTAAATAATTTCTGTGTAAACACCCTTTAAAAGGGTGTTTTTTATTACATGTTACAATCTCTCTTATGAACCCAACTATCCCGACGCCGGATGAATTGCAAAACTTGCTTCTAGATAGGTTAAATCTTTCTGAAGAGCAAAAAAATGACTTTCTTTTCCCAAAGTACAACGTAGGAGATTTGTCTTTGTTTGAAGATATGAATATCGCTGTAGAGCGCATATATAAGGCCATCAAAGATGGTGAGCAGATAGGTATATATGCCGACTATGACTGCGATGGTATTCCGGGAGCAGTTGTTCTGATTGATTTATTCAAAGCATTAAAAATAGAAGATAGAGTGCATGTTTATATACCTGATCGCCATGACGAAGGCTATGGCCTCTCAGTGCTCGGCATAGATGCTTTGGAAGCAAAGGGTGTAAAGCTCATCATTACTGTCGATCTTGGTATCACTGCTATCGCTGAAGTGGCTGACGCTCGAAGTCGCGGAATAGATGTTATAGTCACAGATCACCACCAAAAGCTATCTGAGTATCCTTCAGCTTTTGCTGTCGTCCACCCTAAAAAAGGAAGTTATCCAAACCAAGACCCATGTGGAGCAGGAGTGGCTTTTTATCTTGTTTGTGCATTTCTTGGAAAATATAAAGAAGAATTTGGTATCAAAGAGGGTTTTGAAAAATGGATGCTAGACCTTGTTGGTTTTGCAACTCTCTCAGATATGGTGCCTTTGGTAGGAGAAAACAGAATGCTTGTTGCTTATGGCATGATGGTGATGAAAAAGACTAGAAGACTTGGACTTCGTACTCTTTTTGCAGAGCAAAGGATGGATATAAATGCTCTTATCGAAACAGACCTGACTTTTACTGTTGCTCCCAGACTAAATGCTGCCTCACGCATGGCTACCCCTATGCTTGCCTTCGAGCTTCTCTCCACGAACGATCCTAGTCGCGCTCTTGTGCTCGCAAAAGAGTTAGAGAAAATAAATGCAGAGCGAAAGCTTTTGGTAGCGCGGATAGTCAAAGAAGCTCACAAAAAACTCGACAGCAGAGAGCTTCCGGAGATTGTGGTTTTGGGCGACTTGTCTTGGCGACCAGCCGTACTCGGGCTTGTGGCGACAAAACTTCAAGAAACATATCAAAGAAGCTTTTTTGTCTGGGGAGAGTCCGGTGATGGAGTCATCAAAGGCTCGTGTCGCATGCTTGATGAGCATCATGCGGGCTACCTTTTCCAAGCTATTCCAGAGGGTGTACTTATCCATGCTGGAGGTCACCAGGCAGCGGGAGGATTTGCTGTGGCCAAAGAAAAGATTCACTTTTTAGAAGAAGAGTTAAACAAAGCTATAAGCGAAGTTGAACACCAAGCGGAAACATCAAATCAGTCTGATGCTATAAAAACTTCTCTTGGTATTGTTACCACTCGACATCTTCAAAAGCTCAGAGCTCTTGCGCCCTTTGGTGTTGGCAACCCACAACCCAGTTTTATTTTTGAGAATGTTTTGGTAACGAGTACAAAGATGTTTGGCAAAAACAAAGAGCACTTGGAATGCAACATAGAAGACTCTTTTGGTAAAGCTGTTGCGTTTACTTTTTTTGTTGATGAAGAAATGAAGTCAAAGATACAATCAGGCGAGAGAGTCTCTTTTCTTGGTACGCTCGAAGCTGGCTGGAGAGGGGGAGTGAGAGTGAGGATACAAAGCTTGACTAAATAGATTTAATATTGTATCTTTTTAAAAAATAAAATATGTCGTCAAATACTGTAACTCTCGGTAAATTTATTCGTTTTAAAAGAGAAGAAAAGAAGATTCTGCAACAAGATCTTGCAAAAAGGTGCGATTGTAACCCATGTTACTTTTCTTCTTTAGAAAATAATAAAAAAACAGCAAGCATTAAGTTGTTAAAAAAAGTTTCTAAAAATTTAGGATATGAATTAGAAGAATTTTTGATGCTCTGGTTTTTGAAAAATAATCCTAATAAAAAGTTCAGCAAAGAAAGTTTTTTGGGTGCAAAAGCTGTTTTGAAAGAAATTGTTAGTTATCTTGCTTAGTTAGGGCCGTCAAATCGACGGCCTTTTAATTTACTATAATCAAACAATGAATCACGTACAAAATTAAAGACTTTAGCTTCCTTTCTTTGTTTAGTACTCGTATATTTTTCTTTCAAGGATTGTAAATATATGGTATTTTGTACGTGATGAAAAAAGAACTTATTATCTATACTGACGGAGCGTCTAGAGGTAATCCGGGTCCCGGAGGATGGGGGGCGGTGATATTGGTGGACGAATATGTTATGGAGATAGCAGGGAGCGCAAAGAAAGCGACAAATAACCAAATGGAGCTCCAAGCGGTTTTGGAGGTGCTCTCTGATAGTGCTAGTCGGGCCTACAAGGGCCCTGTAAGGGTCTTTTCTGATAGTGCGTATGTAGTGAATGGTTTGAACTCTTGGATTTGGGGATGGGAGAAAAAGGGTTGGATCACAAGCACAAAGACACCAGTAGAGAACAAGGATATATGGATGAAGCTTTTGGATTTACTCAAAGAATACGGCGGTAGGCTCTCTATAGAAAAGATCAAAGGACATGCAGGCGATCTCTACAACGAACGCTGTGATGAGTTGGCAGTAAATGTAGCGCTAGGGAAAAAAGAAAAGCATTTCAAAGGTTTGCAAAAAGACTATGATGCATTTCTCAAAGAAATAGGAACAACAAAGAAAGTTGAAACTGGAAAGTCCAAAGTCACTAGCACCAAGAAACTAAAAACTAGAAACTCATCTCCGGCTTATTCTTATGTTTCATTAGTAAACGGCAAGGTTTATGCTGACAAAACTTGGGCAGAGTGTGAAAAGAGAGTGAAAGGCAAAAAGGGTGCCAAGTATCAAAAGGTTTTTTCAAAAGCAGAAGAGACTAGCTTGGTGCAGGATTATACTCTTGGTAGTTTATTGTAAAAATAAAAAACCCGTTTTAAACGGGTTTTTGTAAAACGAGTTGTTTCTTAGCGAACATCCAGTGTTTCAGCTTTAAAGATCAAATTTTTTGGCTCAATAACGACCTGCTTTGGTCCGGTTTCAATATTCCCTGCATTTAGGGCATTGAAACCATAACCTCCTTTGTTAACAAACTCTACAATGCTCTCTGCTTCGTGTTCCGGAACATAGATCGCAAAGCCTGCTCCCATGTTGAGATTTCCATAAGCCTCCTCGTCAGTAACGTTGCCTTTTTTCTGGATAAAATTGAAAATCGGCATATCAGGAAATAAATCCTTGATACGATAGGTGAAAGGTTCTTTAAGTCTCATAAGCTTTCTCCATCCATGCCCTGTAATATTTACAGCGTAGTTGACGGTTTTGCCTGCATTGATCAGGTCTTCTATTACACCTACATAAATATTTGTAGGAGACAGAAGGCTCTCACCATAAGTAGTGCCGTCAGAGAGTATCGACATGTATCCATCAGTACTTGTATCAGCAATCTCACGGGCCAGTGTTAATCCATTGGCATGAATACCAGAGCTCTGAAGAAGTATTATTGCATCGCTGTCAGAAACTTTGGGTTCGATCAACTTTTTTGCAAAGCCGATACCTGAACCGCTCAGTGACACAGTGCCCGGAACAATAATACCTTTGAGTGTCGGAGTTTCTCCTCCTCCCCAGTTACACCTTGCAAGGTCGCATGCTTTCTTCCAGCCATTAACCAGATCATTGGTTCGCTGTTCGTTTTTAAACCATCCAGACACGCCGACAGCAAGATGCATAGCGAGAGACACAGGTAATGCACCAAGTGTTGCCATGTCGTTAACTATCATTGCGATGGTACATTGAGAAACCTGATCATAGTGGCTCTTTCCTGTGAACAATGAAACATTGTCAGCGACAATATTTTTTGTTCCCAGGCCTTCTTCTACATGAGCGAAAATACCTATCGGTGTTTGGAAAAGGTAGGCACTTTCTCCTCGGCTCCATTCTAACTCTTCGAAGCCGAATCTGTTCATGTTCGATGCGGTTTGAACCGCTGCTAGTTGGGCAGCTTTTTTGAAAGGATCCATGGTGCTGTAATCAACACCAGTAGATTGGTAAGTTAAATTGTTCATATTAATTTTTTAAATTTTCTCAATCCTACCTTTTCCTCAAACTTTGTCAAATAAAAAAAGTTGCGCACTGTATGATACGCAACTTGTTAGTTTTTTACTTAAGAAATTCTGGTATTTGTGCCAGCTCTTCTTCTGTAATTTTTCTTCTTTCAAATTTACTTTCCTCTTTTCCTTCACCGGGCTTAAACTCAACAACCTCAGAAAAAATGTTCCCAGTCTTTCGTATAAAGATAATAGTGTCTGTACACAAATGCCATAGTTTAGAAGTTAGGTCTTCTAGATCTATTGCATCATTTACATAGATGTTCACGCTGTCATCTTTTTTGATCAGAACTGGCACTTCATCTTTTCTGCTTGAAAAGATAGAAGCTGATAACAAAGTGCTTTTATTATTGTCTTGTGGTGAGGCGTGTATTTCGCCTATGTGTAACCCCGCCTCACTTAACTTTTGAGAAAATTTTGAGTATGGGAGGCCCAGTATCTTTTCAGAGACTTTTTGATATTCATGATTTTTTGTCATGGTGATGTTTTTCCTCATCCTACCTTTTTGAAAAAGTTTGTCAAATCTCATATACTTTTATTATGTTCATCATTTTTTGTATTAGCTTACTCTTTGGTGCGATACTTTTTCATAGCTTTGGTTTTTCTATTTTTGAAGTTAGCTTCTTTGGCGCTCTTTTGGGAGCGCTTTTTGTTTTGTATTTTAAAAGCAAAAAAAGCCTAGTGCTGGCTTTGGCGGTCTTTGCCAGTGTCTCTTTGGGAGCCATGAGACTCTGGCTGATACCAGTTCAAGATATAGAGTTTGGCAGTAGGGCATTTACTGGAGTTATCAGAAATGTAGACGAACGATTGGATAGGGAGCTCTTGATAATAAAGGTAGATCAAGAGAGCTTTGATGTCCAGGTAACTCTCTATAAACAAACCAACCTTTCTGTTGGGGACAAAGTTTCATTGCGTGGCACTATAGAAAAACCAGAAGACTTTGTGACTGAGACGGGAAGAACTTTTGATTATGATGGCTATCTCGAAAGCAAGGGAGTAGAAGCTGTGATGAGAAATCCACAAATAAAACCTTTGGAAGAGGGTGGATTTTCTTTTGTAAAAATGGCGACAAATATTCGCGCCAATTTATCTGAAATATTGGCCAAGTATATAAGGTTCCCTGTTGATGGGGTCGTCGCTGGTATGCTTGTTGGATTTCAGGGCGGTATACCCAAGTACCTCTCTGACATCTTTCGTGATACGGGAACACTTCATACACTAGTTCTCTCAGGCTACAACATCACAGTTTTGGCTGGGTTTTTGGGAGTGGTTTTGCGTAGGGTACCATTTCGACTCAAGACTTTGGCGATAGGTTTTGGGATATTTAGCTTGGTGTTGGTAAGCGGGGCTGGGGTGGCAGCGGTGCGAGCAGGCATCATGGGGAGCATCGCTTTGTTCGCAGGGATGACACTGCAGAGCTATCAAGCTCTTAGGGCTTTGTTTGTCTCAATGCTATTTTTCTTTTTTGTTAATCCGCAAACTATCTTTGTTGATCCGGGGCTACACTTATCATTTCTCGCTACACTTTTTATTATTACTATCCTGCCGATTTTTAAAGACAAATTTTTATTAGAGGAAGAGGGTGCCAAGGCTTGGAAGAAAAATTTGCTGGAAACAATCATTTTGGCTGTCGGACTGCCTATCTTTATGCTCCCTTACCTCATGTATTTTTCAGGATCCTTCCCTCTGGTTTCTCCTATCGCTAACATATTGCTCGTACCAATAATCCCTATTCTTATGTTTGGTGGGCTCGTTGTTATAAGTACTTCTTTTATCCCACTTTTGCCGAACATCTTTGGGGCCGTGGTTAGTTTCGTGGGCACGCTTTCTATAAAGGTCCTTGGATTTTTAGCTCTTTTGCCAAAATGGCAAACTCCACCGCTAGGTGGGTGGAGTGTTTTGCTTATCTATATAATTTTGTTTTTAACCCTCTTTCGCAAAGATATTAAGCTTTATTTTGCGCATCTAAGAAATATCTTTACTAAGACAGGAAATACTCAAAAATAGAAGATAAAATTAATAATAAAAGCGTGAATAACAGAGGAGACAAAACAAGAATTGTAGCAACAACCTTCAGTCTTTTAATTACAGAATGCTCTGGCTGTATTTTTTTGTTGTACATACTTTTTCTATAAAATAGCCACACACCAATTATTTCAGATAGTGTACTAAGTCCAATACTAAAGAGAAAAACTCCAAATCCTATCCCTTGATCATCTTTTATTTCAGCGAATATGATACCTACTGCCAATAAAACAATCCAAAGACTAACAAAAAAGTAACCTAAAGAAACAAAATTCTTTGCTTCTATTATTGTGTTTTCTAATGCTGATTCAGTTTTTGGATTATTAACTTCTTTTATAAGATTGTCGATTATATCCATATTTTATTTTAATGCTTCGATGAAATATTTCTCTGCCACTGACCAATTTACGTTCTTAAAAAAGTCTTCTATGTACTGTTTTTTGCCAGAAGGTTGGTAGTCTGCCACAAAAGAGTGTTCCCACATGTCGAGAGCGATGATGGGAGCGCATCCTTGGAGTTGTCCTAGATGTTGTTCGTCTACCCAAGAAGCCAAGAAAGAATCTTGTTTTTTGTCATACCAAAGCATAGCCCAACCAATACCACGAGTGAGAGCAAGGGCTGAGAATTCTTTGATGAAAGTTTCATAAGAGCCGAATAGCCCAAGAAGTTTTTTACCAAGTTCACTTTCAGGGTTTAGAGGTGTTGCCCCGCCTTCAAAAAGAGAAAAGTATATTTCGTGGTTGCGCATGCCGTTGTATTCAAAGCTAAATCTTCGAAACAACTCTCCGGCGATATAAGGATCTGTCTCGCTATCTATTTTGGACATTTTTTCTATGATACCGTTGGCGTTTTTGACATAGCCCGCATAGAGTTTCAAGTGTTCTTCTATTGTTTTTTGGCTTATCCCTTCCAAACTTGGGATATTGAATTTTTGTTCTGTAAACATGATCTTAGTATACTCTAAAAATGAACAAAAAGTTTGCCAAGCTCGGATTATTATTTTTCGTTTCGATACTCGTCGCGATGGCCTTGATTTTGATGACTTTGGCTCCCAAACAAAACAAAATGACCAAGGTTTTTATGTTTGATGTGGGGCAAGGGGATAGCTTTTTCATTGAGACCAAAGGTGGCAAACAAATGCTCATAGATGGAGGCAAAGATGCTACTGTTTTGGCAGAGCTCGCAAAAACGATGCCTTGGTGGGACAAAAGCATAGATATTGTTTTGGCTACTCATCCAGATATGGATCATATCGGTGGCTTGGATGATGTTTTGAAAAGATACAAAGTCGATCTCTTCGTCACTTCCGAGGTTGGCGGAGAAACAGATGAGTATAAGAGCTTGGTGGGTTTGCTAAACAAAGAAAAGATACCCGCGTACTTTGTTAGAGCAGGGATGAAGTTTGATTTCTCTGACAGTGAGTACTTTGAAGTTTTGTTCCCAGATCGAGATGTCAAAGGTTGGGAGACCAATACCGGCTCTGTTGTCGGGAAGTTTGTCTCTGGAGAGCGGAGCATTCTTTTTACAGGGGATTCACCTGCGCCCATAGAGCAATACCTCGCCAAGTCCACACCAAGTAAACTAGATGTCGATATACTCAAACTTGGCCACCACGGTTCTCGCACTTCGACGACTGCGGCGTATCTCAAAGCTACAACACCATCTCTCGCACTGATCTCTGCTGGCAAAAACAACTCTTATGGTCACCCACACAAAGAAGTTTTGGATTTGCTCAAACAATTCAACATTCCTTATCTTTCAACACAAACTGAAGGTACAGTTTTGTTCGAAACCGATGGGGTGAAGTGGCATCGTCCGCCTGCAAATACAGGAAAATAAAAAAGCCGCAACTTGTGCGGCTTTATAGTACTATAAAAAATCCATTCCCAAATAAACTTTGTTCTGAAAGTCTTTTTCAAAAAGAATCTCTATTTCGGCTAGGCATTTTTTGCCAAAGTTCCTTATTCTCATAAGATCCTCAGTTCGATATTTGACAAGCCGTCTAACTGTTTCGATTTTCGCCTCCAGCTTAAGACAGTTGAAAAGCCTAGTAGAGATATCCAGGTCTTCTATTTTTTTATCCAATATAGCATCAACTTCCGGGTCTATATTAAAGACTCGCTGACTGTCTGCGGGATTTCTATAAGCTGAAATGATTTCCTCAGCCTTAGGCGAGAGGTTGAGATTGCCACTAAGTTCTTCGGCAACATAGAAAAGATTTTTTTTCAAAAGAAAAATTTCTTTTTCCGCTTTTTCCTTGATCCGGCTTAAATCTTTCTGGCTTTTCGATAGCTCTCTTTGGTTGGCTAAGTTGGCATGGCTCTGTAGAACACTAAAGGAGAGATTGTTTTGTGTAATCTTTTCAAGCCTTCTTCTCAGTAGTTTTAATGCCTTTGATTTAATACCATTAACAGTGCTTTCGGTGTTCCCCAGTTTTTGAGATAACAGAGCTATATTTGTATCTGATATACCAAAATAGGCTTTAACATATAGCTCCTGTTTTTTATCTAGATCTTTCATATGAAAGTTTAGAAAAGAAACAAAGTTATGATCAAAATACCTTACAAACCCCTCCTGATTGAATAGGTCAAGAGGTATCTTGGATAAAGCATGAGACGGCCTTCCTATATCGTTGGATTCAGGGAAGGATAACTCCTCTCGGTGCATTTTGGTCAGCATTTCTTTCAGTAAAACCTTAGAACTTCTCCTTTCTTTATTTGTAGGAAAAAGCTCGTTTATAAGCTTTCTGTAGCTTTCTGTCACGGATTCATGAAACCTGTTTTCTCTAAATGAGTTAGCCAAGATTTTCATCCCATCAAGTATGTTTTCCCAGTCCTTCAGTTTTAAGTACTCATAAATGCCATCAGACAGTTTTGAAGTCAGGTTGCTTCCGATAGAAATAGCACAGTCTGCCTCATCAGCTATTATCCAGGCATAAAGCTTAAATAGAAAAAGTTTTTTCTCAGCTGGTATTTCTTGAAATTCATCACTGAGCTTCTTTTCCTCGAGGCTTAAATGATTGTAGATAGTTGAACATGAGGCCTCAAAAACAAGTTCTAATACTCGAATAGGAATTCCATATTTGAAAAGAATGTTTAAATCATTCCTTTTTTCGGCGTCAATTTTTCTATGGTTCATATTTATTTAGTTTTTAAAAGTTCGGTTGGCAAGGCGCCGTTTTCTTTTTAACTAAATATCATAAATAGGCACTTTTGTCAAAAGTCTTTATCTATAAGAATTTAAGAAAGTTAATGAAATACTTTGTGTTTTATAAATAGTGTATAATTAGCCTATATGGCTTTTGGAATGGAAGGGGCACCTCAAATGCATTGGAGTAAAGAAGCCCTTAAAAACGCCCTTTTGGACCTGGAAAAGCTGGAAAAACCTCCTATGTTTTTCGATAGCAACAAGGCCGGCGATACTGGTGAGCGAGATGCTGAATACTTTGCTATGGGCTATAAAGTAGAAAAAGCTGAGTATGATAAGTTTGTAGAAGAATTTCGTGAGATACTGAAAGCCCATGATAAAATTATTTCATCAGAAAATTCTGGCAAAGTAATAAAGATGAACAATAATTTAGAAGAAGATTATAATAAAGCCGCATAAATATTATGACAAAAGTTTTCAATCGTTTCCACATCTTTCTTAGCCACCACTCTTTTCTTTACGCAACTATTGTTGGTATCGGTATAGTGCTATTTTGGCGTGGAGTTTGGCATAGTGCTGATACACTTCATCTATACATAAATCACTATAATAGTACCGGTTCAGCGAGCATCATCGATCATCCTTGGTGGGATGGACCATTGTCTTTTATGGTTGGTTGTCTCATCCTTTTTACTACAAGAGCATTTGTTTCTAGTTTTATCGGTAATGAACTTATCCTCTCTGGTCTAAGAATAGAAAAAAAGATCCACAAGCAAACAGAAAGTGATATCCAAACAGAAGTCTCGACAATAGGAGACATCAAACACACTATCAGTGCTATTTCTCACAAACTTGAAGAACTCGAGGTGCAGGTGAAGGATCATCATAAATAGAATTTGACTTTAAGCTCAAAAACCGTAATATCGTTTTAAACTAAACAATATTGTTCAATTAAAAATCTAAACGATGGCAAAAAAACTTCAGCTAAGTGCTTTTGTTGCTGATAAAAAACTATCTCTTCAGGAATCAAAAGACACAACTCAAGGCCTTATTATGAGGGTCGCAGCTGCAATTATGGAGCATAGATACGAATCGTTAGAGCAGGTATATCTTGAAAACAAAGACAAGAAAATTGACATCAGGATACTCTGCCTATGCATTCTTGGAATGATGCATGTTATAAATGGTAAACCTATCATTACAAAGAAAGTTATTATTGATACGGCAAAAAGGTTCAAGGCCCATAAAGAAGAAATACTTAGCAGTAAAGAGTTTAAAAAGCTCGATAATAACAAGTATTTTACTTACACTTTTGATGTCATTATTGAGACTTTTGTAACCGGTTCTTTAGGTAATTGTCTTGGTAAAGAGCTTAATGAAAGAAAAAAGTCTCTCTTGTCAATGGTTAGCACTGGCGGTATAGGAAGAGGTTATAGATTTAATCTCAATTCAAACCTGCCTGATCTTATGAGGTGTAAGAAAGAAACAGAAGACTTCTTCCTTTTATTAAGCGAGCTACCTATTGATAATGCAGAAAAAATAATTATTGAGCTCGCATACTCTTTCTTTGACGAAGGCAAACACCAGGTTCTGACAGAAGAAAAGTTTTTTCAGCCATCAGCTCCTTCAGTAAGCACAACAGCCATCTGGCACAATTACGTTTTTTTGAGGGATGCTTTGTTCCTTTTTAACTCATTATTAAGCTCAAATGTGCAGGTGGTATGTATTCGTAGAAGTCAGGTTTGGCACCATATCCAACTATACTTAACAAGTAAATGGTTAAAAGAAGGTGGTGGGTGGTACCTAAGTGATATACGAAGAAAGTTTCCTAAAGTTAAATTACTTGCAATAGCATTTGAACTAGACCAGCTACTTTTTTCAAATCCAAATGCTCGCTTGATTGAAATAGAAAAGCTGATAGAAAAAGGTATTTCAAAAAAATAGTATGCCTTAATTTAAAATCCCCTCTCGGGGATTTTTATTTTGAATCTACTTTACAGCTCCAGCTTTTTTGAGGGTTGCGTAGGCACCGTTTTTCTATGCGTATGTCATATAGTGCTCAGTTTTTGACTTTTCTTTGGAAATCCGTACTATCCAAATTAGAAACAACCCTTGTTCATCTTAAAACTATTCTTAATGGACAAAAAATATCCACTTAGCCACTTTCTTGCTCTGATACAGCAACCAGTTTGTATATGCGACGGAGGACAGCCACAAAGTGGTGTTGATTGGAAAATATACGATTTTTTTAAAAAGGATTTAAAAATTCCTTTTGATCATGCTGTCAATCTGTACCACGATCTTGGTATATTCGACTTATCAAAATACAAAACACTGTCTTTCGCAACCCAAGAAGACTATATGTCTTCAAAAATTGAGAAGATATTTGATTTTGATAAAACAAACTTGAAATGCTTAATTGTCCAAAATAGGAAGTCATTTCAATTGGTAGAAGACCAAGCAAAAGAACTCGGTATTGCGGTGGTGGGTTTTGATAGAGAGTGGCATGGAGTTCTGTGGCCAGAACATCCAGAGCTTCCAGAAGCGGAGTATCATCATCCATTCTTCGATCCCTTTACTGAAGAGCTACATCATATGTGGCATTAAAAAATCCCCAAGTTCGGGGATTTTTATTTTGAATCTACTTTACAGCTCCAGCTTTTTTGAGGGTTGCGTAGGCACCGTTTTTCTTGATAGTGCGGAGGCCTTGTGGAGAGATAGTAACTATCACGCTTTTGCCTAGCTCAGGAACAAAAACACGCTTTTTTTGAAGGTTTGCATATCGGCGCACTGAGCCTACTGGTGTGAAAACAGTCGCACGAGTTTGGTTAGCGTATCTACCGCCTACCAGAGAAGATTTTTTTGTTACTACACATTCCTTTGCCATAGTGGGTGCATAATAACACAAGGCCATTCTTATCGCAAGAGAGGTTTATATCTTTAATTTACAGACAAAAACTTTGGGGTAAATATAGCCACCTGTTACTGTTGATACTTTAAGCTCGAGCGTTTCGGTGACTGAGAATCTGGATTTGCCTATTATTTCTACTAGAAGTTCATGTTCTGTTGTATAAATCACAAGTTTTCCCGACTTTTCTAGTACCTTGTCAGAATATTTGATAAACGCTTTGTATAGTTTTTCAAGGTCTTCGCCTTTAGATATTTGCATACCGAATGGAAGATCTGAAGCAATAACATCAAATGTTCCTAGTTGCGGAGCGTCAAAAATATCCGCTGTTTTGAGTTTTATTGATTTTATGAGACCAGCTTTTTTAATGTTTTTAATTGCCAGAGCATTGGTTTTTCCGTTATGGTCAAATCCCACAAGATTTAAATCCTTATTTACTAACCCAGCTTCAATTAGTAGTGTTCCGCTTCCAGAAAAAATATTTAAATAAGATTTAATAGAAGTAAGATCACAGAAAGTGTTCATTGCGTAGGCGATAGTTGGATTGAGTCCACCCTTGATATTCTCAACCTTATAATCTCGTAGAGTTAATGGTCTTGCTGTAAGCCTTACTCCGACTTCCCATGTGTTACCTGATTTACCAATAAATATTTCTAAGTCAGATTCTTCTGACTCTAACAATTTGTAGGTATTAGAGATATATCTTTTTATCTCTTTGACTTCTTTAGAATCTGAACCAGCACAACTAAGTTTGAAACTCTTATACTTAAATGGTTGTTGTATTACTATATCGATAAGTTCGCCTATAATAGACTTGTGGTTAGATAGGTAATGGGGGTTTAGTGCGTCTCCTTGCTTCACAACATAAGCATTTAAAATACTTCTTAGTGTTAAAACTTCTTTGAAATCAGGAATAAAATCAAAATAGAGGCTTTCGTCTCCTTGGTAGTTTATCTTTAAGTTAGGCACCTTTTTTATTTCATCGAGAACAATATTATTCAGTCCGCGTATAAAGGTTACTTTTATAGTTTTTTCCATAACTCTTTGATTGTATCATTGTTGTCTCTTTAAGCCTTTTCTCGTATAGTTATATACATGTCAGGACCATTATCTATATTTTATTTTCTAGTTCTCATCATTTCTATCATCCTACACGAGGTAGCGCACGGTATCGCGGCTGAGCGAGAGGGGGACCCGACAGCCAGAATGCTTGGACGGATCACGCTCAATCCGCTGAAGCACATAGAGTGGTTTGGTTCAGTGATATTGCCTTTGGTGCTCATACTCTCAAACGCTGGTTTTGTTGTTGGTTGGGCCAAGCCGGTGCCTTACAATCCCGATAATCTAAAGCGTGGCAAAAAAAGCGTAGCGATAGTTTCTATGGCAGGGATTTTGGTCAACCTCTCTATCGCAGTATTTTTTGGTCTTCTTATTCGTCTGGCTCCATTTGCTCATATCTATTCAACTGGATTTTTTGAAATCGCTAGTATCATAGTTTTGGTCAACATAGTTTTGGCTCTCTTTAATGCTATCCCTATTGCTCCGCTCGACGGGTTTCGTTTTCTGAGCGCGATACTGCCATTTAAATACGATAGCCAAATGCGCGCCTTCGAAAGGTACTCTTTGCCGATACTTATCATTTTTCTATTTTGGGGTTGGAAGTTTGTGGCACCCTTAGCTTTCAAGATTTTTACCCTACTTACTGGCATCCTACTATAGAAAGAGGGCTTTTATCAGCCCAAAGGGTTGCGTTTATAAACAATATATAGTAGGATAGCGGGACAAATGGCAACCATAAATCAACTTATAAAAAAGCCAAGAACAAAGACTGCTCGCAAAAGCAAAGCGGTAGCTCTTTCTCGTGGTATGAACCACATCAAAAACCGCCCTGTATTTTACCCATCTCCATTTAAGAGAGGAGTTTGTGTAAAGGTTTCTACAACTACTCCAAAAAAGCCTAACTCAGCGGTTCGAAAGATTGCTCGTGTTCGCCTTACAAACGGTCAAGAAGTTACTGCTTATATCCCTGGTGAAGGACACAACCTACAAGAGCACTCAGTGGTTATGCTCCGTGGCGGACGTGTGAAAGACTTGATCGGAGTACGTTACCACATAGTTCGTGGTGTGCTTGATACTCAAGGTATCGAAAAGCGTCGAAAGAGTAGAAGTGCTTATGGAACAAAGCGTCCTAAAGCTGTTAAGAAATAAACCAAGAGTAAAATACTATGCGAAGACCTGTAAAAAATCGAAATATGGTTTCTCCTGATATCAAGTTTGGATCACTTAAGCTTGAGAAGTTCATCAACTGCATCATGTGGGATGGTAAGAAGAACACTGCTCGCAGTGCTGTTTATGACGCCCTTGATATCGTAAAAGAAAAAGAGTCTGTAGAAGATCCAATGGAAGTATTTGAAAATGCTATCAAAAACGCAGGCCCTCTTGTTGAGGTGCGTTCTCGCCGTATCGGTGGAGCAAACTACCAAGTGCCTCGAGAAGTGCGCAATGAACGTCGTCTAGCTCTCGCTATGAGATGGATCATCGAGAGTGCAAGAGCTCGCAAGGGTATCACTATTGCTAATGCTTTAGCAGAAGAAATAATCCAAGCCTCAAAGGGTGAAGGTAATGCTGTTAAAAAGAAAAAGGATACTCACAAAATGGCAGAATCAAACAAGGCTTTTGCCCACTTTGCTTGGTAAATCCTTACAAAAATATGCAAAACCCTCCGTGGAAACGGAGGGTTTTCTTTTTATTTTACCTATGCTAAGCTTTGGTTAGAATTTCCCATAGAAGTAGGTTAGTGTGAAAAGGGGAGCCTGCAAAACAGGCAGTTAGTAGGCTCTCCCTTTTTAAAAGTTATTTTTATTATTCTCACAAGCAGTTGGTTTTGGTTTAAACCCTTCGTTTCCACGGAGGGTTTTTTTGTTGCAAAAAAGGCTTTTTAATCGTATAGTATTTGAACTAAAGTTTTGCCCCGGTCGGGCGGATTTTTAATTATAAATTTACAAAACAACTTATCATTTTTATGCAAAGAGAATACCCATTAGATAGAACCCGAAACTTCGGAATTATCGCCCACATTGATGCGGGTAAAACAACAACTTCAGAGCGCGTGCTTTATTACACAGGTATGAGTCACAAAATAGGTGAAGTTCACGATGGAGAGACTACTACTGACTGGATGGAACAAGAGCGTGAGCGTGGTATCACTATCACAGCGGCAGCGGTGACATGTAACTGGATCCCGACATACTCAGCTGGAGACAAAAAGAACTCTTACCGATTTAACATCATCGACACTCCTGGACACATCGACTTTACTGTTGAGGTTAAGCGTTCTCTTCGAGTTCTCGATGGAGCTGTTGTTGTTTTCGATGGTGTGGCTGGGGTAGAGCCTCAATCAGAAACCAACTGGCGTTATGCTGACGAAGCAAACGTGCCTCGAATTTGTTTTGTAAACAAGCTCGACCGAATAGGTGCTTCTTTTGAGCACTCATACAAAACTATCCTCGACCGACTATCAAAAAAGGCAGTGCGTGTACAAATACCAATCGGACTTGAAGACAAACACGAAGGAGTGGTAGATCTACTAGAAATGAAAGCTTACTATTTCGAAGGAGACATGGGTAATAAGGTTGTCCAAAAAGAAATCCCAGAGGATATGATGGCAGATGCTAAAAAGTATCACGATGAACTCATAGAGCGCATTGTTGAAAATGATGACGATCAAATGTCAGCTTATTTGGAAGGCAATATTCCAAGTCTTCCTGAACTCAAAAAGACACTTCGAAAAGCTGTTATCGCCAACGCTATCTTCCCAGTTTATGCCGGTTCTGCTTTGAAAAACAAAGGTGTTCAACTAGTTCTAGATGCTGTTGTAGACTACCTACCAGCTCCAACAGACATCAAGGCTATCACTGGAACAAATCCTGATACTGAAGAGTCTATATCTTTACCAGCAGACGACAATGCTCCATTTTCTGCTCTTGCCTTTAAGAGTATGGTTGACCCGTTTGTGGGACAGCTTGTTTTCTTCCGTGTTTATTCTGGAACTATCGAAGCTGGTTCATATGTTTATAACCCTAGAACAGGCAACAAAGAACGTCTATCTCGTATCGTGCGAATGCAAGCTGATCAGCGCGAAGAAGTGAAAAAGGTTTTTGCTGGAGAAATCGCGGCAGCTGTGGGACTCAAAGATACAAAGACATCAGATACTCTCTGTGACGAAAAAGCTCCTGTAGCCCTCGATCGTATTAAGTTCCCAGAACCAGTTATTAACCTTCGTATTGAACCAAAGACAAAAGCTGACCAAGAAAAAATGGGTATGGCGCTTAGCAAGCTCGCTGATGAAGACCCAACATTTAAAGTCTCTACCGACCCAGAAACAGAAGAAACTATTATTGCAGGTATGGGAGAGCTTCACCTTGAAATTATCGTTGATCGTATGAAGCGAGAGTTTGGAGTGGAGGCAAACGTTGGGAAACCACAAGTTGCGTACCGCGAAACTATTACTGGCGAATCACAAGCAGAAGGTAAATACATCAAGCAATCTGGAGGTAAGGGTAACTACGGTCACGTAAAGATCAAGATCAAACCTATGGATCAAAGTGTGGATGACAAAGATCTTCCAAAGAACACAAAGCGCAATGGTGGATTTGAATTTATCAACAACATCAAAGGAGGGGCTATCCCAGGAGAATTCATCCCGGCTATTGAAAAGGGTCTAAAAGAAGGTCTCGATAGAGGTATCCTTGCTGGATTTAAAATGGAAAATGTTTCTGTTGATCTATATGATGGAAGCTTCCACGAAGTTGACTCAAACGAAATGGCTTTCAAAATAGCTTCTTCTATGGCTATCCAAGATGCATGTCGATCTGCGAAACCGGTTATCCTTGAACCGATGATGAAGGTAGAAGTTGTAACTCCGGACAAGTTCATGGGAGATGTAAACGGCTCTTTATCATCACGTCGCGGACTTATCGAAGGAATGGAGACTCGCGGTCTCAACCAAGCAGTAACTGCCGTTGTGCCTCTTTCTGAGATGTTTGGTTACATGACCACACTTCGATCTATGACTGAAGGACGTGCTGGATTTACTATGGAGTTCTTGAGATACGATATCGTCCCTCAAAATGTGGCTGATACTATCATAAAATCAAGATCTTAAAAAACAAAAACATCCGCCAATTGGCGGATGTTTTTGTTAGATGATATAGTAAAAGAAAAATCTATGTCACATAAAAAAGACAAAGCTAAGGTCATCGTTCAGGATGAGCAAGTGTTTTATGCGTATACTCAGTCAATAGCTTGTAACGAAATAAAGCCTACTCTAAATAGAGATTTTGTTTTTAACAAAGATGTTGACCCATTAAAAAAAGATCTTTGTTCCCCTGAAGCCATGAAAATGGCGCTGGAATCTTTGGAAGACGAATAATAAAAGCCGTTTTCTGCTCTGTAGCAGAAAACGGTTTTTTGTTTTTGTGTTAATCTAAGAGTAAAATGAACATTATGAAAAAAACAGCGCTAATTACAGGAGCAACAGGAGGTATCGGCGGAGCATTTGCTAAAGCTTTAGAAGAACAAGGGTATGAACTCATTTTGCCAGTTCGCAACATAGCTAAACTTTCTCAACTTTCCGGCAATTTCTTTGCAAAACAGATTGATCTAGAAAGTTTGGATTCTTTTATTTCTTTTTTCAATGAGATAAAGAGTGTCCGTAGACATATCGATCTAGTAGTTCTATCTGCAGGAAGATTTGCTTGGGATAATGAATTTGAAACACAAGAGATAGCTATAGAAGAATTAGACAAGGCAAATTTTCAAACTAAGAAAGTCGCAGTGGCGTCTCTCAGAGAGGTTTTTGGTGACACTTTGAATCAAACAACTATTATCATTATTAGCTCACATGCAGCACATTTTGATGAAAACCACCCTTTTAGGGCAGGAGAAGAAGGTTATGTTAGAAGTATGATAAAGGTTTCAGAATTCGCCAAAAGATTGGATAAAGAAAATTTGTTCAAAAAAGTTATTCTTGAGGAGCCAGGTAGGGTAGGGACAGAAAGTGCTAAAAGTTCTTTTAATGCTCAAACAATAGGAGAAGACCTAAATTGGGAGCAAGAAATGAGTCCTGAGACTTATGTACAAAATGTATTGTCAAACATCGCTTAAAAGAGCGAATCTTTGACAAAGAGTACATATTGTGTTACTTTCATTAAAAATTCTTTAGACTATGGCAAAGCATTTATTAAACAACAGGGAAAGATATTTGGCCCCAACTTTTTTTCATTTTGCTCATCAGAGGTTTAAAACTGATATTTCTCACGAAAAAATCAAAGGCACAGTAGGTGAGCTGGTGGTTCTGCCGGCCCGTATCAATGGTTTAGGTGTCAGGTTTTGCCTGATTTCCCAAAAGGAGTCTATGATCCTCAATATCTTTGTAGAGGGCGATTGTGTGCCTTTTTTTACTATCTTGAGCGCAAAGGTTGATTTTGATGACAAGGTTAGTACTGTGCAAAACAAGGTCCTTTCCTCAAGAAAAAACGATGTATTATCAGATTTTTTTACCGAATTCTGTGAGCGCTATGAAATTCCGGAACTTCAGCTGGCTGATGGTTCTGTCGTTGATTTCAACAGAGGGCTTTTGAAAATTGCCTAATTTAATCCCTGCTCTTCATTTGGCCCCAAGGTTAACTTGGGGCTTTTTTATTTGACAATATATACCCAAATGCTATGATAGGGCACAATCGCATGTTGCGTTTTGTTTTTATTTGCGAGAGTTTAAATTATTAAAATTAATTAGTTCATTATTTATATGGCAGATACATTTGATCGTTCAAAGCCACACGTAAACGTAGGAACAATTGGTCACGTTGACCACGGAAAGACTACTCTTACAGCGGCTATTCTCCACGTTCTTTCTATGAACGGGGACCAAGTTAAATTAAAAGGAGTTGATGAAATCGACGGAGCGCCTGAAGAAAAGGCACGTGGAATTACAATCAACATTTCTCACAACGAGTATTCGACAGCAAATCGTCACTATGCTCACATTGATGCTCCAGGTCACGCTGACTACATCAAAAACATGATTACAGGGGCCGCTCAAATGGACGGTGCTATCCTCGTGGTGGCAGCGACAGACGGAGCTATGCCACAAACTCGTGAGCACGTTTTGCTTGCTAAGCAAGTTGGTGTTCCAAAAATGATCGTATTCCTAAACAAGTGCGACATGGTTGATGACCCAGAAATGATTGACCTCGTTGAAGAGGAAATCCGTGAAATCCTTGGAAAACAAGGTTTTGACAAAGATTGTCCTGTTATCCGTGGATCAGGTCTTAAAGGACTAGAATCTACATCTATTGATGACCAATGGGCACAAAAGATTCTTGAGCTTACAAAGGCACTCGATGAATACATCCCTATGCCAGTTCGCGATCTTGACAAGCCATTTCTTATGCCTATCGAAGATATCTTCTCTATCGAAGGACGTGGAACAGTTGTTACAGGTCGTATCGAACGCGGAGTTGTAAAAGTAGGTGAAGAAGTTGAAATCGTGGGTATCAAAGATACTATGAAGACAACTGTGACTGGTATCGAAATGTTCAACAAACAACTCGATCAAGGTCAAGCTGGAGACAACGCAGGTATCCTACTTCGTGGTGTTAAAAAAGAAGAGCTTACACGTGGACAAGTGCTTTCAAAGACTGGTTCAGTGAAGCCTCACACAAAGTTTGAAGGTGAAGTATACGTTCTTAAGAAGGAAGAAGGTGGAAGACACACTCCATTTATGAACGGTTACAAGCCTCAATTCTACGTGCGAACAACAGACGTGACTGGTTCAGTTACTCTTCCAGCAGGTGTTGAGATGGTTATGCCAGGAGACACTGTAAAGGTTGAAGTAGAGCTTGTTGCTCCTGTGGCCATGGAAGACCAAATGCGCTTTGCTATCCGAGAAGGAGGCCGAACAGTTGGTGCAGGTGTTGTTACAAAAATAATCGCCTAAAGTAAGTTAAAAGTTCTTCAAGTTCATAAAGTTTGTAAAGTTCATTAAGAAAAACATACGATATTAGCTTGATAACTTTCCACTTTATAACTTTAGAAACTCACTAATATGGCTACAAAAACCCCAACAAAGAAAGCTACAGCTTCTAAAAAAGCTACAGCTAAATCAAAAGATGACGTCGCGTCAATGCTTCGCATCCGCGTGCGAGCATATGAGAATAAGATTCTCGATGTTAGTACCAAGCAAATCATTGATACTGCTACTCGCTATGATGCCAAGGTTCGTGGACCTATTCCACTTCCCACTGAGATCAAAAAGTACACAGTAAACCGATCTGCGTTCATTTATAAAAATGCGCGAGAACAGTTCGAGATGCGTGTGCACAAGCGACTTATCGATATCGAAAATCCTTCTGCGAAGGTCATCGAAGCTCTCACAAATCTCTCTATGCCTTCTGGTGTAGATATAGATGTGAAGATGATGTAGAAATCAAGAAGTCTCACGACGACTATGATTTCACAATCCTGAGC
>JAOAUE010000007.1 GCA_030157745.1 Minisyncoccota bacterium | reverse complement strand
GGCCATGTTTTCTTTGTTGTGCCAGACTTCTTTGCGAATGATTTTGACATCAGGAAATTCCTTCATAAGCTTTTCGGTGAGCTTAAGCATCTTTTGGCAGTGTGGACATTCTTCTCCGTAAAATTCGTATAACATAAAAATCATTATACCCTTTCTTAAGCGAGTACAAAAATACCCATATCATAAATCTGTGTTTCGAGGCTGACTGAGCCGAGAAGCAGCAATCCGCCATCAGGCGGATATGCGACAAATATTTTATTGCGCTGTTTTTTACGAGCGACCTATTTCTCTTTTGAAATCTTAGAAAGAAGGGCTTTCTTACGAGCAGCGGTGCCTTTTTTTATAACACCTTTTTTAACAGCCTTATCAATAGCGCTGTACCCCTCTGAAAGAGACGCTTTAGCATCTTTCCATTTTTTAGCTACTGAGAGCTTTTGTGTATTTTTTATAGCCTCTTTAAAGCTCTTCTTTACACGGTCATTAACCGCTTTCTTTTTAAGAGAGCTTCTAAGGGCTTTTTTTGCATTTCTGGTGATTGGCATATGTGGAAAGACTATATCAATAAAGTGCCAAAATGGCAATAGTTGCTACTCCAAAGCCCTCTTATTTGCTATTATGAGAGCATAATGATCGCGCAAGTATCAGGAACACTAATAGAGCAAAAAGACAAAGAGCTGGTTCTCGAAGTCGGAGGTATCGGATACTGCATTTTTACAAACACAATAAAACTAAACCTTGGCGAAAAAATTACCCTATATACAGAACTTATTATCAAAGATGATGCCCACGAACTTTACGGCTTCCAAACAAAAGAAGAAAAAGATCTTTTCAAAATTCTTATTGGTGTTAGTGGTGTCGGACCAAAAACGGCTCTCCAAATGCTCACTCTCTACAGCCTACCAACACTAGTTAAAATCATAAAAACAGCTGACTCCAAGTCTATTGCCCTAGTATCAGGTATCGGCAAGAAAACTTCAGAAAAAGTGGTTATAGACCTAAAGGATAAGCTTGATAAATTTTCTGAAACGCAAGAGCGCACAAACACCGATCTTGTTGAGGCACTGCTTTCTCTCGGCTACAAAGATGCGCAGATAAGATTAGTAGCGGGGCTTGTTGATGCAAAACTTCCTATAGAAAAACAAATCACTGAGGCCCTCAGACAAATACAAAAGTAGCCATGCCCGAACTCCCAGAAGTACAAACCACGGTAGACGGTATAAATCGTCGAGCAAAGGGTCAAACAATAACTGATGTTTGGACTGATTTAGCTATCCCAAGACCTATAAAGCAATTTGTAAGTACCTTGAAAGATTTGGCATTTTATAAAAGATTTAAGAGTCTTGTATCTGGGGCAAAAATAATAAAAGCCAGTCGCCGTGGCAAAAACATTTTGATCCATCTAAATAATAACCACACTATATTGATTCATATGAAAATGACTGGACATATGATGTACGGGGTATATGACTACGATAAAAAACAAAATAGTTGGACTGTTCATAAAAATGAAAAGAACGAAGCGCTTCGAGATCCTTTCAATAGATTTATTCATTTTGTTATTAGTCTCAAAAATGGGAAGTACTTAGTGCTAAGCGATACTAGAAAGTTTGCCAAGGTTACCCTTTTAAAAACAAGCGAAATCTTTGACTCACATCACCTCAAAAACCACGGACCAGAGCCACTCGAAGAGAACTTTTCTTTAAAAGAGTTTGCGGAAAGATTGCGAAAGCACAAAAATAAACCTATAAAAATGGTACTTTTGGACCATAGTGTTATAGCAGGTATTGGTAATATCTATGGAGATGAGCTTTTGTGGGAAGCTGGTATAAGGCCACTGCGACTAGTTAAAGATGTTTCTGAAAAAGAATTTTCTCTTATGTTTAAGGTTATGAAAAAAGTCCTTTTAAAAGGTATAGATTTTGGTGGAGATTCCATGAGCGACTATCGGGACATAGACGGCAAAAGAGGATCATTTCAAAACGCCCACAATGCTTATAGATTGACAGGAAAACCCTGCAAGAAAAAAGGTTGTAAAGGAAAGATAGAAAGAGTTGTCGTAGGGGCTCGCAGTGCTCACTTTTGTAATATTCATCAAAGATAGACACTTTCAATAATTATAATCAAAAATATAAACGCATAAAATCTTGCTAGATTTTTGCTCATGCTCGGCTCAGACAGCCTGCGCAAGTTACATTTTTGATTATAATTTATTTTCAGTGTTAGAATAGTACATATGGATGAACTAAAATGGTTTTTATATGCTTTTTTTGGACTTTGGATTTTGTGGCTTATAACCGGAGGCCCTTCAAGGTTTGAAAACAGAAACAGACAACTCCTGGAGCAACCAGCCCCTATCGAAGGCGGTAGGCCTTATAAAATACAAGAACTAAAAACAAAATAGTTTTTAGTTATCTAAAATCCGAAACATCGCCACAGGCCCAGCAACGGAAACATTTAATGACTCTTTTTGTCCACGCATAGGTATTTCTATTATAGTATCCATATGTTTTAAAATCTCTTTTGATAAACCCTCTACCTCATTACCTAAAACAAAAACTATTTTTTCTGACTTTTGAAAACTCTTATAGTCTACAGATCCTTCTGCTTGCTCTATACCAACGATGCTAAAACCTTGTGACTTTAAATCTTTTATAAGTTCAAATATGTCTTGGTATTGTTCCCAGGGTATATTTTTTTCAGCACCCAAAGCGGTTTTGGCTATATCGCTTCTATCTCTACCGAACCTATCAACAGGACAAGGCGTTATGTTACTTAGATATATCTTGGAGACACCAAGGGCGTCACTGGAGCGAAAAAGAGAGCCCACATTTTGGGCACTTCTAATATCATGAAGGACTAGCACATAAGAATTTGCTTGCATATGTCCTTCATGGTATAGTTTTTTTGCATTTTTGCAATTATGCGCTTATAGCTCAGCTGGTAGAGCAGCTCCCTTTTAAGGAGACGGTCGCAGGTTCGAATCCTGCTAAGCGCACCAAACATAAAAAACACCAACTGCTTGGTGTTTTTTATGTTTGGTGCGAGCCGGAGCTTTGTTTTTGTTTTTGCGAAGCAAAAGGCAAAAACAGCGAGGCGGGGTCGCGACATTTTCTCGTCAGAGAAAATAGTTGTGACCACAAGTGCGCTTAAGCAAGCCAGACTACTCTGGCTTGCGTGCAGGATGAGAACGACGGAGTCTTGTTTTTCTAGCAAGAAAAACAGACGAGTCGGTGCCTAGCCCGAGCTTTGTGACTGACAAAGCGAGAGGCTAAGGAGAATCCTGTATTTAGTAACTTGTGACCTAATCCTGCCTTTAGTTGTGACCACAAGTACGCTTACCTCTATTGTGTTATAATCTCCTCATATGAATAAATTTATTCCTTGGATAGTTGGATTATTGGTTATAGGAGGTCTTGTAGCCCTTTTATTAGTACAAGCAAACAAACCTGGTAAATACGACAACCTAGCTCAATGCATAGAAAAAAGCGGAGCAAAGTTCTATGGTGCCTTCTGGTGCCCGCACTGCCAAGCGACAAAAGCGATGTTTGGTAAGTCAGCCAAGCTTTTGCCTTACGTGGAGTGTTCTACTCCTGACGGAAAGAGTCAGCTCCCTATTTGTAAAGAAAAAGATATAAAAGGATATCCTACCTGGATATTTGCTGATGGATCTCAACTGCAAGGCGAGCAAACACTACAAGTACTAGCAGACAAGACATCTTGTCCTCTTAACTAAATATGTTCTCTACACTAGTTGGACTCGGAGTTGTTTTACTTCAAGCTGCGATTGTTGTTTTTTTAGCTCTTTGGATTAGCAAATCTCCTCTTATACAAAAAGTTCAAGAAAAAGCTCATATCTTGCTAGCCGTGATATTTATCGGGTCGGCACTTGGAAGCCTGATATATGAATACTCGCTTGGTTTTGAGCCGTGTTTGCTTTGTTGGTATCAAAGAATAGCAATATTTGGCATAGCTATTTTGTCACTAACAAGCGACATAAGAAAAAGCGCTGTTATGCAAAAACAAATACTACTTTTTTCTCTTTTAGGTCTTGGTGTGGCTATACTCCATAACTATATAGATCTCGTACCTAGTGGCTTGGATATATGTGGCACAGGACCAAGCTGTCTCAAGCGTTATGTCTTTGAATTTGGCTACATCACCATACCAATGATGAGTTTCACTGTATTACTAGCTGGGGTCTTACTTTCATTATCTTTTTTAAGAAAAAATAAAGAATCTTCTAGCTCTCTAAGATAACTTTTTCAATAGCTAAATCAAGTTCAAAACCTTTTTGCCAAGAGTCTTTTTGAGCAAGCATGAGAGCTTTGTACAGATCTAAAAAATGTTTCTTATTTGAACCACTTTCAACAAGTTGTCTCAGTTTCCAGTACAAAATACCAATCAAAGCTTCTGCGCTATGCTCTTGCCTAGAAGCTTGATATGCCAACCATCTATCTTTTTTGTTTGGCGCAGTTAGAGCATTTGTCACAGAAAATATTGTATTTGGTTTTGGTGTTTTTTTCTCTTCTTTTTGTTCATAAACAATAGCCCCCTCCTTCTCGAGTAGCTTTATAACTGATTTAGGTAAAGCGATCTCTTCAAAAATAAAAAGTGTTGGACTAGAAAGTAGTGTCTTTAAAAGATTGGTAGATAAATCTTTTTGATACTCATCGAGAAGAAAGGATGACGCGACTATAGGTGTTCCTAAGGAAAAGAGAGATGGGAAGGCGTATTCTTTGAGGTCAAAAATAGTCGCCTTTGAATCATCCAAATATATCACCTCTCCGATATTCTTTGAGAGAGTTTTTTCTTTTTGTTTATTCCGCCACTCTTTATTGGCACTTACTATAACCTCAATCATAAGACTTTTTTTACAGAGGCTTTGTATTTTAAGTAAGCTTCTCCATATTTATCTGCCAAAATACTTTCGTGTTTTTTAAAAAAAATATTTGAAAGTATATACGCAACCCCTGTGGTAATGAAAAGCATAGCTGTTCCTGTAGCAAAGGCATAACCAAGAACCAAAATTACCAAACCTAACTGTGTTGGATTTCGAAGGTATCTATAAGGACCCTTGTTGAAGCAGACAACGCCTGTCTGTATTTTTACTTTTTCAAAAATATGAGATGTTATTTGTGCCCAAGACATGAGAGCTGGTCCCAAAATAAAACAAAGTGTCGCAAACAAACTGGCATTTGGTACCGAAAACTTTATTGGAAAAAAAATACTCAAACAAAGTCCTATAGAACAAAGTAAAAAATAGGTCAAATATGATGTTGCCAAAACTTTGTGGACTGATTGTGGTTTTAGGTTTTCCATATATAGGTATTGTAACACTACTTTAACTCATCCAATCTCGAACCCGTAGCCACAGAAGTAACTAGAGGAACAGGTGTTATTTTGAGCTTAATCGGAGAATTATTTATAACAGAAACCATTGTTTTTATCACGATTTCTTTTACTTGTTCTAAAAATTGATCCTTGACCTCGTAAACAAGCTCGTCATGAATCTGTAAAACAAGGTAGGCCTTATCTTTGAGGCCAGACTTTTCTAGAGCCTTATCGATCTGGAAAATAGCAACTTTTATAATATCAGCGGCGGTGCCCTGGAGAGGAGCGTTAACGGCCATACGCTCCGCGAAAGCTCTAACAAAAGGCATGCTGGCATTTATAGTTGGGAAATACCTCCTTCGGCCAAAGGCTGTTTCGGTATATCCATGTTCCCTAGCAAATTCTCTAGTTCTATCGAAATATCCTTTGATAGTTGGAAATGCCAAAAAGTATTCATCATAAAACTTCTGTGCTTGATCTTTTGTTGTACCGAGATTTTTCTGAAGAGCATTCACTCCCATACCGTAAATTATCCCGAAGTTAATAACTTTGGCGCTACGGCGCATCTCGGGAGTTACTTCTTTTTGTGGTACACCGAAGACCAAAGAGGCAACACTGGCGTGTATATCTTCACCGTTTTCAAAAGACTCTATCAATCTCTTGTCTTCTGATAACATAGCCAAAACACGGAGCTCAATCTGTGAGTAGTCGCAAGAAAGAAATGTAAAACCTTTTGGAGCAACAAACCCTCTCTTTACCTCCTTGCCCCAAGACCCACTAGCAGGCAAGGTTTGCATGTTTGGATCAGAAGAAGAAAATCTTCCAGTAGTTGTACCGTGCTGAAAAAACTTAGCGTGTATTCTTCCGTCTTCTGCTATATGCCCTAAGATGCTATCAACGTATGAAGACAGTATTTTTTGTATTTCTCTTTGCTCTAAAATAAGGGGGATTATTGGGTGTGCGTCCTTGAGAGACTCTAGTGTTTCAGCGTTTGTAGTAAAGGCACCACTTTCTTTTCTTTTTCCCTTAGTTTTGATGCCGAGTTTATCGAAAAGTAGACTTGATAGTTGTTTTGGAGAATTTAAGTTTATCTCTTCCCCAGAGAGCTCTTTAACAGAGAGTTCTATTTCTCTTAATCTCTTTTCGATTTTTGTTTTCAATTCTAAAAAGTGCTCACGGTCAACAACAACACCTCTGTCTTCCATTTCTTTTACTATCTGTATCAAAGGTTCTTCTATCTTTTCAAATACATCTTTCAAGTTTCTCTTGCTGAGCTCTTCTTGTATAACAACCCAGGCATCAGATAGAGACTTAGTTTTGGTTTTTTGTAAAATAGTTTCATAGTCTGAAATTGTATTTTCAGAATACAAAACCCAAAGAGCAATTGCTGTCTTATTAAGCAGTACCTCATCTACATTTTCTTCTTTTGTTACCTCTTCTTCTATAGAAAAAATATTTTTGATTCTATGAATCAAGCTCCTAAACTCATACTTCGATAGGGCATCCAAAATCTTTTGGGAATCAACATTTTCCAAATAAGCCTTATTTGGTAAGACAAAATCAACAGGAGCATCGAGTCTGATGGTTGCCAAAGTCTTCGAAAAAAAGGCACCCTCTTTATGTTCTTCCAAAATACCAACCATTCTTTCAGAAATACCAGAAGCTATCACATCTTTTTTGTTTTTTTCTATTGCCTTATAGAGACCTTCTATACTTCCAAATTTACTTATAATGATAGTGGATGTTTTTTCTCCTATTCCTGGTACACCAATGATGTTGTCAGAAGCATCACCTCTTAACCCCTTGTAGTCAACGAGTTGCTTTGGGTCAAAACCAAACCTATTTCTAACAGCTTCTTCGTCATACAAAATAGTGTCGTTTAGTCCCTTCTTTAAGGTAAAGACCTTAACCTTTTTACCTTCAACAAGTTGCATAGTATCCATATCACCAGAGGCGATTATTATTTCCAAGTCTGGAGTTTTCTTGAATTTTTCAACCAGGGTACCGATAATATCATCAGCCTCAAACCCTTCTGCATCCAAAACAGGGATACCAAAAGATTCAAAAAGTGTTCTTGCTGTTTGCAGTTGAGACACCAGCGCATCTTCTGCTTTTGCTCTGCCTGCTTTGTATCCATCATAAGCATGGTGGCGAAATGTCGGCTTTGGTAGGTCAAAAGCAGCAACTATGTACTGGGGTTTAAATGTCTCTATGATTTTAAGCGTCATAGTGGTAACCCCATAGAGGGCACCTGTTGGCTCCCCTGCGCTATTAGAAAAAGCAGGAAGAGCATGATAAGCACGGTGAATAATAGCGTGCGCATCCAAAATAACTAATGTTTTTTTATTTTGCTTTTTCATATGGAAGAGGTCCTTCTATAACCCTTATTTCCCCTTCGTGGTGAAGTGTAAAAGTTTGAGCATTTAGCTCAGCTAATATATTTGGCAATCTCTCTGGCCACTCTATGACAACTAAGGCCTTAGGTTCTCTGAGAAGTCCCGCAAAACCCAGTGTCGAAAGCTCTTGCTCGCTCTCTATTCTATAAGCGTCTATGTGCACCAAGGTATAAAAATCACTATGATTTGTTCTATACCATTTTGCTATAACAAAGGTTGGACTAGTGACGATCTCCTCAACACCAAGCTCTTTGGCTATAGCCTGAACTAGTGTTGTTTTACCAGCCCCAAGCTCACCATAAAAGGCCACAACAGTAGCGCTATGCTCTGAAACCTTTAGGTTTGAGAGAACCTCTTTGGCCACAGAACTGAGCTCTTCTTGAGAATAAGACCTTTTCATATAGTTAGGATTTTAGCACAAAAAACCACCCAGAAAGAGGGTGGTTTTTTGTTTATTTAAAAGAATGAATATTATTCTTTCTTTTTAGCTATCTGTCTTCCGATAACTATAAGAGCTAGGATAACCAAGATGAGAAGTAGCCATCCAAGGAGAGTTTGTGGGAAAAATGATGATAGACCAAAGGCGCTAGCACCAAGATTGTTGTTTGTAGGACAATCATTGCTTACTGTAATAAGAGAGTAAGCGATAGCATCCTCTTGAGCACGAGTTGTTGTATTTGTATAAACAACTGTTGCTGTTGTAACTGCTAGGTTACCAATAACAGCACTTGAGTTTACACGAGCACTAACTTGTACTGTTCCTGTTCCTCCCACTGGAATATCTCCAAGGGCTATAGTAACAGTTCGATCTACTACTTCATAATCGCCTCGAGAGCTATTTATAAAAGTAAGCTCTTTAGGATGATTGATTCGTAGAACTGCATTTTGAAGAGTTTGATTAGAAACATTTTTATATGTAACTGTATAGTTCATCTCTCCACCAATACACATTCTGTCATAGATGTTCTCTACACGAAGCTCAAGGAGTGATGGAGCGCTATTTGCAACTACAACATCTCTTTGAGTAACCACTCTAGTTATCACGCGAGGAGGATTGTTAACAATAACTGTTCCTCTTTGTGCTTGAAATCTAACAGTGTCTCCGTAAGCAGTTCCGTTTTGGTTTTGTACAACTGTTCTGTAGTAATAAACAGTACCAGCAGTTAAACCTGAAACAGTATCACTTATATATGTACTTGTGTTTGTAGTAACATTTTGACTAGAAGTTCTGTTGCCAAAAGCTCCAGTTGTTCCCCATTCAAACCAAGCGGTTGTTGGATATGCTGTGTTTGGTACGGCAAGACCATTTAGACGAGCTGTAGTTTGTCCAACACTTGAAGCGTTAGTTGTTATCGCTTGAGGAGCAGTGTTTGTTATAACTTGGTTATATTCACTGTCATCTGTATAGCTTGAACAACCTGGGTCATTTGGGTAGTTGTTTAAACCATCACCATCGTTATCGATGTTGTCATTACATTGGTATGTCGTATTTTGGATTTGGTTAACACTTACGTAAGCAGTTTGTGTTACGAAGTTTCCACCATTTCTGTTTGCACGGATTTGGTAACTTCTAGAACTATATAGTGGACCAAAAGATCCAGATCCATCAACAGGATAAGTTACCCCATCGATAGTTACATAGTCACAACCTGTTGTATTCCAATAAAGTGTTGTGTATCCACCCGAAGCAACGTTTGTAGGAGATGCATAAAATGTATCTATATAACATTGACCAGTATTGTTGTTGTCGTACTCATCATTATCTGTTGGCGATGAACAACCTGGGTCATTTGGGTAGTTGTTTAAACCATCACCATCGTTATCGATGTTGTCATTACATTGGTAAACAGTGTTTACGATTGTGTTTGAGATCTTAAATCTAGCAACGAGCTTTCCATAATCACCTGCTTGAACAGTTCCAACATTGAAACCACCTCCAAACAAGTCACTACCAGAAACTGGCGTACCAGCGCTATAAGCCCCAGGATACCATTTGGCGTCTACAAAGGTTACTGTTTGTGAACTTGTAATACTAACTGATGCACTTCCAGAAACTGTCGGCGCATTTGTTGCAGAAACACTACCACTAAAAGAAGCACTTGTAGTTGGCCCTTGAACTTGTGGACTTATACGAATAGTTGTTCCTTGAGCAGCACTGTTACCTGTATTGTGATAAAAAATGTGGACACCAATAGTACCATCGGCACTGCCTGTTGCTGTTGGTTGCCAACATCCATTTATCTGGACTTGCTGACATGTACCTGTAGAAACAGTCACAGTCGGCATTTCGCCCGGATTGTTAAACTCTGCACCAGCAAAAGCAGGAGTAGCCATAAGGGCTAGTCCAAACATCGCTGATAGAGTTGTATAAATAAAATTTTTCATAATTTTTCTCATCTTTCCTTTCTAATTTTCGACTCTGGTATTATAGCAAAAAAGGAGGCTTTTGTCAATGCCTTACCCAAAAGAAAAACCCCGAACTAAATCGGGGCTTCGTACTCTTTTTAGAACCTTATCATTCTTACTACTACCATGTTTTTTTGGCTGGAGTAGAAGGTTTTTGGTTTTTTTCAGAAGGATCAACAGGTTCTCGCTCTTCTTTTTCTGCTTCATCGGCCACAGGAAGTATTTTCTTCCCTACGAGTTGTCCTTGTACTTTTGTAGGAGATTCACTCCACAGCTCATACTTTTCTGTATCCCTCTCTCTCAGTAACCGATCTTTTTGTTTTTCAAAAAACTTACCTCTGGAGGTTCCTTTTTCAATATCCCTCTTTTTTAAAATCGATTTCTGGCCCAAGGACTTTACAGTAAACATAAAACCGGTAAAGACAGGTTTTTCTTCCACTTTTTGCTTGGAAGGCAATCTCATTAAAAATTTAAGCTGAGCGCCTTTTATCAAAACCTGTATCGGCTCCCCGTTAGAAAGATAGGCTTCAACCAGAAAAATGGTGTTGAAGTTAGCATCTCCCTCAACAAGGGTTGTGGTATCTACATCCACCACCGGCTTGAACCAGAAATAACCCGGCTCACTCTCATGTTTTTGAAGTTGTTTTTTCCCAAACACCTGGGAATTTGCCCCGACAACCGTCAGAACAAACACCAAAAATAAAGTTATCTTTTTCATTGTTAATTTGTTTTTTGTTTGTCTATATAATACATGATATAAATATTTTGTCAAGCATAGAAAAAAGCGATGGGATTTCCATCGCTTTTGTAAAATAGTTAAGTGGTCCACCTAATTGAGCGGTCCATGAGTAAAGATTACCGGATTTGATACGGGTAGCAGGTTCAGAGGCCCATGTGTAACCACCTGCCCCTGGAGGGCATTTCTCCCACCGAACAAGTTGATATTGGTATTGTTCTCCAACACCGCCCCAGTGACAACACCGGCACCAAAAAGAAGAAGTTTACCCCCTGTGGTGTTAAAAAAAGGCTTTTTGTTCTTAACCTTTTTATGACCCTGGCAGGAATAATCTTCCCTGCAACCACAATCCTGTCTTGGTTGTTGATGGTTGCATGATGCTTGCTGTACCTGGTGGTTACACTGTTGAGCCTGTTGGTGATTGCATCCACTTTGGACATATGAAGCTTGTTGAGCCTCAAGCGTGAAGGTTTGGTTGTTGATTTTGTTAAAGGTATTCCTCTCTACCTCTTTGTAGGTAGAAAAAATCTCTTTAACAGTATCAGTCCCATGCTCGATCACCTTTGTTGTCCCAGGAATATAAACATATTCCTGTTTTTGTTCCTGCCTTTCAGCTGGTTTAATAACTGGCGCAACAGGTGAAGAATTGGGATAACCAAAATTCCAACAATAAACTGAAAGAATCGGCTCTTCCCATCCGGGAAAAAACAACCCTGTTTCTCCTGATTTTGCTTTACGAGTCCACCGTCCCCATTTTTTATTTACTAAATCCCAATAAGAAACTGTGTACAGTTTATTTTTATCGAGATCAGCAGTATAAAGTTCGGGGATAATTTTGTCGTTAATGACATCATCAGTAATCTCCAGGAAGGTTTTGTACTTTTTGTTGAATTCTTCCAGGCAAGCTTTGAAGCCTTTATTGAAATGGTTGACACTCATAGTAATGAGGTCGGCATCAGGATTATCAGAACGGAGCCAGGCAATAGTGCTGGCCTCATTTTGCTTACCCTGTTCTTTCAACGTAGCATCCTTAATTTCGGTTGCATTAACTATTTGTGTCGCACATAAAAGTGTGACGATTTGAACGAACAAAAACATTATTTTTTTCATAATTCAGAGTTTTCGGGATTGAAAAAATATTTTGATTTCCTATATATAATAGCATATCTGTATCTATTTGTCAAATGGTAAATTTAGCCTCATTTTTAGGGCTTTTCCGCATAGCTCAAAGGGGTAAGTAAAGGTATAATAAAAGAACAATGGTTCAATTTGATGAAAACGAACAACAAAAAAGACTCTCTGAGCTACGAGACCAAGAAGAAGAAAGTTTGGTTGCAATGCTTGCTCAAAACAAATACCAAGTACCCTTTATAGACCTTTCGGCTCAGTCTATAGATAACGATGCGATAAGACTTTTAACAGAAGAAGAAGCTAGAAGCTATGACGTAGGGCCATACAAACTTGTTGGCAAAAAGCTCTCTTTGGCTGTGCGCTCCCCTATAGCCAACGGCGCATTAAAGGCAAAAGAAGTACTAGAGGCCAAAGGTTTCGCTGTCACTATGGTTATGGCTTCAGAGAAAAGCATCAAAAAAGTTTGGAGCCATTACAAGGATCTTTCTTTTGCTACAACTTCTCGTCGTGGCGGACTAGATGTTGCCCCAGATGTACTAGCTGACTTGGGACAAAAAATAAAAAACACTAGTGATGCTATACGAGAGATAGAACTAGCCATAAACCAAAAAGATGCCAAGCAACATATCTCTAGAATTTTGGAAGTTATCTTAGGTGCTGGTATTGGTATCGGCGCTTCTGATGTTCATATAGAGCCGATGGAAGACAAAGTTGAGCTGAGATTTCGTTTGGATGGAGTGCTCCAAATCATTACGCACTTTGACTTTGAAACATATAAACAAATAAACACTCGTATCAAACTTCTCTCCGGTATGAAGCTGACCATTGCCAACAACCCGCAAGACGGGCGCTTCAGTGCTTTTCTGCCAGAAATTGGGAGTGAAAAAGAAATAGAAATATCTTTCCGTACATCTATGATTCCTGGTGCATATGGAGAGAGTATCGTGCTTCGTATCCTAAACCCCAAGAGTATTGCAGTTAGACTAGACGAGCTCGGCATCAGTGATCCACTCTTTAAACTCTTTACACAAGAAATCCAAAAACCAAATGGTATGATCCTCCTCACTGGTCCGACAGGCTCTGGTAAAACCACAACTCTGTATGCTTTTTTGCAACAGATTTATTCTCCGGAGAAAAAGATAATCACCATCGAAGACCCTATCGAATACCACCTCGCTGGTATAACTCAAACCCAAACAGACCACAAGAAAAACTACACCTTCCTCGAAGGTCTTCGTTCAGCTTTGCGACAAGATCCTGATGTCATTATGGTTGGAGAAATACGAGATCCAGAAACTGCCAAGATAGCTGTCGAATCAGCCCTCACAGGCCACATGGTTTTCTCAACACTCCACACCAACAACGCGCAAGGAGTGATCCCAAGACTTATTGATCTCGATGTTAACCCAAAGATTTTGGTTTCAGCGCTTACTCTCTCTATCGCTCAGCGACTAGTGCGAAAGCTTTGTAATGATTGTAAGGTAGAGGCAGAAGCGACAGAAGAAGAACGCGCTCATATAAATAGGATCTGGGAACAAGCAAGTGCCGAAGGCAAAGACCTCTCAAGCTTTGGTGTTTCTAAAGATGTTATAAAGCTTTATCGTGCAAAAGGTTGCCCGCTGTGCAACAACACAGGCTACAAGGGACGACTCGGAATATTTGAAGTTATCAAAACCGATGAAAATATCGAAAAGGTCATCACTGAAAATCTAAGTGAAAGAGAAATCAAAAAAATATCTGAGCAGCAAGGCTACCTAGACATGAAAGAAGACGGGCTTGTAAAAATATTGAAAGGTGTGACTGATTTTGCGGAAGTGGAATCGGTAGTTGATTTGCAGGAAGATTAGAGGCGCTCGTCATACTTATATAACTTTTACCGTCGGTATATTTTTCTGCTGAAAAATTACCTGATTCTCGACTCAGTCAGTCTGCGAAACACGGTAAAAGCTGTATAAGTATGAACTCGCTTAAGAAGAAAAAGTAAAAAATTCCCAGGGTCTCTGGGAATTTAAAATTATTTTTTAAACTCTTTGTGGAATTTTTTTAATAAAGATTGAGGTGTCGACTTGTTCGTTACCTGTATCAGAATTGTACCTATAGAAATAACTACTTTGTATCCTTTTAAACTTTTTTTCAAACGTATTGCTTCTTCTGTACAGTTTTCTAAAAGCTCCCCTACATTGAGAGTTAATTTTATATACATAAAATATTTTTTAAAATGAACAAAAAAACATAAATCTCTAAACAGTCCGTATGAGGACAAGCCACATACGTAAAGCATGATTGTAGGATAGCTCCAGTCGAAACCAAGGCGTCCTGCGCCTACACTTAGAACCGGAGGCTGACTGCTTAGAGATTTATGTCTTCTTGATGTAAAATACTTATGTATTTATCTTAAGTACAGTATAGCATACTCTAAATATTATGTCAAGCACCAACAATACCCCCTCTTTTTCTTCCCCGGACGAACAATTTTCGGACAATGTTTTGCGCCCCAACTCTTTGGAAGACTATGTCGGACAAGAACACATCAAAAAAAACCTACATGTATTACTAGGTGCTGCCAAAGAACGTGGTCACAACCCTGAGCACATACTTTTTTATGGGCCACCAGGGCTCGGCAAGACTACTTTGGCCCACGTGATAGCTAAAGAAGTCGGCGCTAATATCAAAATAACATCAGGACCATCGATAGAGCGTGTGGGAGATCTCGCAGCGATACTGACAAACCTGCAACCAGGCGACATGCTCTTTATAGATGAGATACATCGACTCAACAAGAACATAGAAGAAGTGCTCTACCCTGTTATGGAAACTGGCAAGCTCGATATCATGATCGGCAAAGGCCCAAGCGCACGCACTGTTCAACTCGACCTACCACCATTTACTCTCCTTGGAGCAACAACTCGTTTTGGAATGATCAGTGCGCCACTTCGCAGTCGTTTCTCTGGTGGAGCATTTCGACTCGAATTTTATACTCCGGAAGAGATAGGGACTATACTCAATCGCTCAGCTTCTATCCTTAGTATCAATCTACCAGAGAGCGCCAAAGAAGATATTGCGAAAAGAAGCCGTCAAACTCCTCGTATTGCCAACTACCTCCTGCGTCGTGTGCGAGACTATGCCCAAATGCACCGTAGTGAACTAGATGAAAGTTCCGTGAAAAAAGCTTTTGAGATGCTCGGCCTTGATGAACATGGGCTCGGTAGCCAAGATGTCTTGCTAATAAAAACTGTTTTGGAAAAATTTGGCGGTGGACCAGTGGGCGTAAAAAACATCGCAACAGCTATGGGTGAAGATGAGGGTACTATCGAAGATGTGGTAGAACCATATCTCATACAACTCGGATTTTTAGAACGCACCCCTCGCGGACGATCTCTTACTGAGAAAGGAAAAGAGTATTTAGGAAAATAATGTTAAACCAAAAACAAAAAATCATCGCTATAGACCCAGGGTATGACCGTTGCGGAGTTGCTATCGTAGAAGAAAATGCCGGTAAACCGGTGGTTGTGTTTTCGACATGTATCACAAGTCAAAAAACAGACGAGCAATACCTGCGCTTGGCTTCTATATTTAAAGAGCTTGATAGCTTGATAAAAGAGCACTCTCCTACCCACATGGCCATAGAGACACTCTTTTTCTCTGTGAACAAAAAGACGGCCATCAAAGTAGCTGAAGCACGGGGAGCGATACTGGCCTTAGCGGGGATAA
Source organism: Minisyncoccota bacterium (assembly GCA_030157745.1). GTDB lineage: Bacteria > Patescibacteriota > Minisyncoccia > Phycocordibacterales > UBA9973 > UBA4124. The sequence goes on along the minus strand of JAOAUE010000007.1, from coordinate 14,010 downwards.
AAAATCTGGGAGTTATAGAACTCTCTCCACAAGCCATCAAGATATCTATGACCGGATCAGGTAACGCTACGAAAGAACAAGTAGAAAAAATGGTGAAACTAACAGTCAAACTACCGACCAAAGCCAAACTGGATGATGAAATAGACGCCATAGCGTTGGGAGTAGCGAGCCTACAAACATTACACCTTGAAAACATGAAAAAAGGCCTTGCAAAATAAAATAGATTTTGATACAACTTATACCATTATAAAGGTAAAAAATATATTTCGTAAAATATGGATTTTGATACAAGTGAGACAGTAAACGAGGAAGAATTAAATTCTTTGGATCTGAAAAAGAAAGATGACGCACTTTTAGATGTTGATGTTGATGATGTTGTTGACCCAGATGTAATATCAACAGAAGAAGATGAGGCTAAAGAGGCATCTGACAAAGGAATGTTTATAGATGATCCGGAACTCGAAGAATACATGAGTCAAAATAGATACGAAGACGCTTACTAATACTCCTAAATAAAACCACCCACATAGGGTGGTTTTATTGTTATAATTAAAATATGAAAGTATCAGTTGCTGTCATAGCGCATAACGAAGAAAGGTGGATAAAGAAGTGTATAGAGTCTCTGCTTGAGCAAACACGAAAGCCTGACGAAATAATAGTATTGGCACACAACTGCACAGACAGAACAGTTGAGATAGCAAAAAATTATCCTGTAAAAGTAATAGAGCTGTTTGAAGGTAGTGGAACTATCGTAAGTAGGATGCACGCCATTGAGTCTTGTGGTGGAGAAATAATCTGTTGTACCGATGGAGACTGTTGGGTGGATAAAAATTGGGTAAAAAATATTTCCAAACCTTTATTAACAAAAAACATTTCCATAGTCGCAGGGTATACAAAGATATTAAACAATTGGTTCTGGCGTTTTTCTTGCTGGTGTCAATTTGTAATAAATAGAAAAGTTATAAACATGAGAGGCCACAGATTTGCCTGGGGCTCAAATTTTGCATTTAGAAAAGAAGATTATGAGAAAGTGGGAGGACTTCTTCCTTTCCTGAAAATTAAAAAAGATCTAGGCCTAAACTATAATGCAGAAGACTTGTATTTATCTCTTGCTTTACAAAAAACTGGAGAAATGTTTTGTGCCCTGAATGCAAATGTTTATACCTACATGCCCCCTGAAAAGTCTAGCTTAAAATCTCAAAAAGAAATAGTTCCTAAACAAGTAGGAGACAATCGAAAACTATTCTCCTTTTTCAAAGTCTAGACTACAAGAGTTGATGCAATAATGCTTGCCTGTTGTTGTCTCTTCATCATCAAAAAGGTGTCCTAGGTGAGCATCACACTTTGCACACAAAACTTCTGTCCTCTTGTAACCAAGCTTATTTTATTCCTGCTTCGCTTAGGCTTCTCAGGATTCTAAAGAAATATAGTCGCTACGTTCCTTATTTCTTTGAACACTTATCGCAAGCACACCCTTTGGGTTTGATGTGCTCATCAAAATATTCTTTGCCGTAATCATAATTTAATTCCTCACCTACCTCGATAGCGCGCTTGGCATATACAAAAACTCTACCACGAACGATATCTACTTCACAGTTTGGGCGACATGAATGATTGATGTAGCGAGCGATGTTTTTGCGATCTGTTCCATCTATGTGGCGGTTTTTGGATGTTTGGAAGAGGTATCTTCCTCCGCGACGATTGGCTTCTGCGTCGTTTATTACTTCTCCTACGTATTCGATGATACAGTCACCTTTTTTCATAGGAACCTTGGCAAAGAGTCCAAGTCCGTTTACTCCCCGCTTGGTTGCTAGGTCTTGTGGATATTTATAGATAGGGACATTTTTTGGCACTACTTTTTTCTTTGTTTTCTTGATGACTTTATTTTTCATGAATGATTATTTTAACACACTAAGCTCTCCACTTCGCATAAATGCCGGTCGTAAGAACACGGTTGGCATTTTTTTGTTGGATGCCGATATCACCATAGGAGATATTTCCTTCAGGGAGCACTTGTGATAAAAGTTCGGCAAATGTTCTGGCTGAGTATTCAGCGGCGTAACCATTTAATATCACTAGTTTTGGCTTTGTAGTTAAGATTTGAGGGATAAAGGAGAGTAACTCAGATAGAGACTCTTCTATTTTCCAAACCTCCCCTTTGGGGCCACGACCAAACTTCGGTGGATCCATAACTATGACATCAAACTTCTCAGCTCTTTGAACCAGTCTTTTTACATAGCGCAAAGTATCTTCACAAACGGTTCTGATACTATCTGCAGGGAGCCCTGAGAGAGCCATATTTTCTTTTACTGTTGCTATGGTGGTCTTGGAAGCGTCTATATGAGTTACTTCCATACCTACGAGTGCTCCGGCTATACTCGCCGCGCCAGTGTAACCAAAGAGGTTAAGCATTTTAAGTCCTTTATTTTTTGCACCTGCCTGCGCAGGCAGGCCAAGAGCCATGATCTCATCCCACTGATGAGAGTGTTCTGGGAAAACGCCGACATGTTTAAAACCTTTACAGGAGAGTTCGAGTTTTATGTTTTTGTAAGAAAAGTTCCAAATTTCTTTTAGGTCTTTATCGAGTTTCCACCTCTCTCCCTTTTGCACCCACACAAACTGCGCTGTTGAACTAGCCCATACATTTACATCAGACTTTTTCCAGAGAACCTGTGGATCAGGTCTATCTGTTATTACAGCTCCGAAGCGTTCTAATTTTCTACCCTCCCCAGAATCAAGGAGCTCGTAATCAGACCAATTTGAAATAGTGATGTCTTCTCTTTTAATCATTGTTTTTATTATAAATTTGGTTTAGTGCACCAATAAGTTCAGGGTATTTGAAAACAAAACCTTTGTCCATCAATTTCTTTGGGGACACTTTTTGATTCTTAGTTATTTCTTCAAAAAACCTACCAAACATTTTCTTTGCTAAAAACTTTGGCACACTACCAAAAACCCTTCTTTTGATAGTCCTAGAGAGCACCTTCATAAACTCACTATGCTTTACAGGGTTTGGTGAAGAGGCGTTAAACTGCCCTTGAAGAGTTGTTGTTTCCAAGGCAAATAGATAAGTGCTTACTATGTCTTCTTCGTGAATCCAAGACATCCAAAAGTCTTGTCTTTTCAACTTTAGAAGAAAGCCGAAACGTGCTGTTTTTGTTATTTGTGATAAAAATCCACCCTTTCCTAAAACCGGCGCAGTTCTAACAGAGACAGTTCTGACTCCTAGATTTGTAGCTTCTTTCGTTAGAGATTCCCAGTCCTCCACTAACTCTGCCAAAAAACCCTCTCCTCTTTTACAAGACTCATCACAATTTTCCTCTTGTGTGTCGCCGTAATAACCTATTGCCGAAGCGCAAATAAAACATGTGGGTTTGTTTTTTGTACTCTTTATCGTTTCAATTATGTGCTTTGTACTTTCTATACGACTAGAATAAATAGCCTTCATGCTCTTTGGTGTCCACTTTGTGGCGATACTTACACCGGCCAGATTTATGACTGCGTCGGTCTGCTCCAATACATCATAAGGTAGTGGGCTAGAAGAGATATCACAGCGAATAAAAAATAGTTCTGGGTGAATAATGCTTGGAGACTTGATATCTATAACTATCACTCTGTGCCCAAGAGAAAGGAGTCTTTGGGATAAGAGCGAGCCGATATAACCACTACCCCCTGCGATAACTATTGTCATATAAAGTATTTTAACACGAGCAAATATTTTACTAGCAAATGACAACATTTATAGTGTTTGTCATCTTTGTTGCAAAAAAGACAAACTGAGGTAGTATCAGTCTTGCATGGAAGCAATAGAAAAAACAGCTTTGTTTATACTCCGATTTTTAGGGTTTGTTGTCCTATCTATTTTCTTTTTGCCTTCTTTTTTTATAGTAACCTACCTACAAACAACTTGGAGCAAGATGCTTGGAGAAATATTTAAGGTTTAGATTATTTTTATAAATCTATTTTTTCCTATCTTGTATGTTCCTTTCTCGGGAACTTTTTTTATTTCTTCAAAAGAAATAGTTTTATTTGTTTCAAGCTCTGTGATAGCGCCTCCTTCTACTAAACGTCTCGCTTCTCCTTTTGAGGAAACTATATTTTGGTCAATCAATATGTCCTGAAATTCCATATCACCTGATTTTATGGTTTTTACATCGCTTGGTATTTCTTTTTTTTGAAAAGTGTTTACAAATTGATCTTGGGCGAAGATTGCGGACTTTTCTCCATGAACACTTTTTGTGATTTCAAAAGCCAACCTCATCTTGGCGTCTCTTGGATTACCCGAGAGGATACTTTGAGCTTCTTTATTTGAAAGATCTGTACAAAGCTCAAAACCAACACCCATCATAGAGTCCTCCCAACTCATAACTTTTCCGTAGATATCTTCTGGCTTATCGGACAGAGCGATCATGTTGCCCTCTGATTTACTCATCTTTTTACCACCTGAGTCTGCTAAAAGCTTCATCGTTATAACAAACTTTTCTTTGTTTTTGAGTTGTTTAAGTAGCGCTCTACCAGCTAACATATTAAAGAGCTGATCATTTCCACCAACCTCACCGTCCACATTCATAGCCACACTATCATAGCCTTGCATAAGTGGATATAAAAACTCGTGAATATACACAGGCTTACCTTCTTGGTGTCTTTTGACGAACATATCTCTTTTTTGCATCTGTTCAACAGTCATTTGAGATGCTAGGAACAAAACATCGGCAAACCTCATCTTCCCCAACCAGTCATTATTAAACTTTACCAAGGCCTTATTTCTTCCGGAAAAAGAGATAAACGAGCTTGCTTGTTTTTTATAAAGCTTTAGGTTTGTTTTTATTTCTTTTTCACTAAGAAGTTTTCTGACTATAGACTTATCTGTTGGATCTCCTGCCCTAGCAGTAAAATCACCTATCAAAAATATAATCTGGTGACCAAGGTCTTGAAACTGTTTTAGTTTTCTTAAGGTTATGGCGTGACCTATATGCAATGTCGGCGCTGTTGGGTCAAAACCACAATATATAGTTAGCTTCTTATCTGAATTAAGTTGGCTTCTAACAAAATCACTATTTGGAAGTATCTGCTCTACACCTTTTGTAAGAAGTAGCTCTATTTGTTCGTCTTTATTCATATATAAAGGCATTCTAGCATTATTTTGTTGGTTTTTTAACCATTTATCGCTATTATTACTAATATGAAGAAACTTACAAACAAAAAGATCGTTCTTGGGCTTCTGGCTATATTTTTCCTTTTTTTGGGCGGTACTTTGGTTTGGGCTTCTCTTATAAAGCTTCCTGACCTATCAAACTTTGAGGCTAGAAAAATAGCCAACTCATCAAAAATTCTCGACCGAACTGGCGAGGTTGTCCTTTATGACATAAACCAAGGTGTTAGAAGAACAGAGATACCACTTTCAGAAATGGGCGAAAATATAAAAAACGCAACCATAGCCATAGAGGATGAGCATTTCTATGACCACAACGGAATAAGACCAACATCAATAATCAGAGCCATGTTAGTAAACGTAAGCAGTGGTAGTCTTTCTCAAGGAGGGTCAACTATAACCCAACAGATAATAAAAAACACACTTCTTAACACCAAAAAGACTATTACGAGAAAAATAAAAGAGGTTGTTTTGGCGGTTAAACTTGAGCGCTACTTTTCAAAAGACCAAATACTTTCTATCTACCTAAATGACAATCCTTATGGAGGAACTATCTATGGTATAGAAGAGGCGTCTTCTGCTTTTTTTAGTAAACACGCAAAAGACCTAACTATAGCCGAGGCGGCCTACCTTGCTGCAATACCAAAAGCACCTAGTTATTACTCACCTTTTGGTAAGAACAAAGAGAGGTTAGATGTTCGAAAAAACACTGTTTTGAAAAAAATGCTTGATTTGGGTTATATAAACAATGAAGAGTACGAGAAATCTAAAGTTGAAGTGGTTGCTTTCAACACTCAAGCACAAAACAGTATAAAGGCTCCGCATTTTGTTTTTTATATACTTGACTACTTGCAACAAAAGTACGGTGAAGATGTTATGGAGTCCGGTGGCTATACTATAACAACAACGCTGGATTACGAACTGCAAAAAAAGGCCGAAGAGATAGTTAAGAAAAAAAGCTTAGAAAACGAAAAAGCTTTCAAGGCATCAAACAGTGCCCTACTTGCAATGGACGCAAAAAACGGCCAGATACTTTCTATGGTTGGGTCAAGAGACTATTTTGATAAAACAATAGATGGGGCCTTCAATGTTGTAACAGCAAAGAGACAGCCGGGTTCATCATTTAAACCAATAGTTTATGCTACGGGTTTCCAAAAAGGTTATACCCCGGAGACTATCTTGTTTGATGTTCCAACAGAATTCTCTACCACCTGTAAAAGTGACCCGAAAACATGCTACAACCCAAACAATTTTGACAACCTTTTTAAAGGACCCATTAGTGCTAGAAATGCTCTTGTAGAGTCCAGAAACGTTCCTGCTGTAAAAATGCTTTATTTGGTTGGACTAGATAACGCCCTCGATATGGCTAGAAACCTAGGGATCACAGGTCTCGGTGACAAATCAAAATACGGTCTTTCTCTTGTACTCGGGGGTGGTGAAGTTTCTCTTTTAGATATGACAACCGCCTACGGTGTTTTTGCGAATAGTGGTGTTAAAAATCAAGCAACCGGTATTTTAGAAGTAAAAGACCGAAAAGGTGTTGTTATTGAAAAATTTGAAGAACTACAAAACACCGCCCTTGATAAAAACATTGCCCTACAAATATCAGATGTAATCTCTGGTACAAGTTATGCTCTTCCTGGGACAGCGGCAAAAACAGGAACAACTGATGACAATCGTGATGCTTGGGTTATGGGTTATACACCAAGTGTTGTTGTTGGTGTTTGGTCTGGAAATAACGACAATAAATCCATGACTAAGGGTTCAACAATTTCTGTGCCAACATGGAGAGAGTTTATGTCAGAGGTAATAAAAAAGTACCCATCAGAGCCTTTTGAAAAACCACTGCAAGACCCGGATTATTATTCATTAAAGCCGGTGCTTAGAGGTGTTTGGCTGGGAAACAAAACTGTCTTTATAGATAAAATAACAGGAAAACTTGCAACAGAAAATACTCCGATTGAAGCTCGCGAAGAGAGGGTTGTGACAAACGTTCAAGATATTTTGTACTGGGTTGATAAGTCAAATCCACGCGGGCCAATACCAAACAACCCCAACAGCGATCCCCAGTTTAGTCTTTGGAACTCAGCTGTTTTGTCTTGGTGGGAAGAAAATAAATCAAAATACAATATAACAACAGAGTTTGACCTTCCAACTGAGTACGAAAATATACACAACAGTGACACTAAGCCTGTTTTAGATATAAGTGGACTACCCTCAATGATAAAATCAGACTCTAGTGTCATTGTTAGTTTTTCAAATTCAAACCCTACCCCACTGAAATCTATAGATCTATTTATAAACGATGGTTATATAACAACACTAAGTAGTCCGTTTAGGTTTACATTTAAACCTAAAGATTACGGCCTCATTCCAGGGTCTTATACAATGAAAGCTGTTGGCCAAAACACATTGTATTCTGTGGGGATAAAAGAGGTGGGTTTTATTATTAATTAATAGAACTAATATCAAAACCAGAGAGACTTCTCAGAAGTCTCTCTTTTTTTAACAAAATAGCAGTCTTGAGTGTTGGTGAAGAATTAATAAAAAGTTTTCCTTCCTTTATAACCAAATCATCACTCTTTATTTCTATGTTTAACTCTTTTGAAATAATAAGCGCTATATCTTCTTTAAAAGAAGCTTTTTTGTTTAAAGATTTTGTTAGTTCACCTAAAATGTCTCCAAAAAGAGTCATGTCTTATCTATTTGTTGGCATTAAAAGATAAATAAAACTACTATCACTAACACCTTTTATTATTATTGGCTTATTTGGTTCCGTAAAAGAGATACTAATACTGTCACTTGAAATAGTTTGAAAAACATCAAGAAAGTATTTTAAATTAAAAGTAACCTCTATATCAGAACCATCCAAAACTGCTTCTATGGCGGAGGTTGATGAACCAACATCATTATTTTTTGATTGTATAATAATTGATTTTTTTGAATTATTAACATTAAAAATAACTTGATAAAACTTATCAGCAAAAACAGTTGAGAGTCTAAGTGTTGATAATAATTCACTCCTCATAAGTACAACTTTTGTTTTTTCTTCTTTAGGGATGATTAAACGATAGTCAGGAAAAGCTCCATCAATCAATCTAGATGTAAAATAAACACCGTCTCCAGAAATAGAAATCTGGTTCTTACTAAAAGAAACTAAAACTTCTCCTTGTAATAAATCTAAAACCCTAAGAAAGTCTGATATATTTTTATAAGGGATCAGTATTTTTGATATTTCAGGTAAACCTTTTACTTTTATCTTTTTTTCTGACAACCTAAATGAGTCTGTAGCAACAAAAACCAGGTTGTCTTGATCTGTATAAATGAAAATACTTGATATTTCAGGCTTTATTTCTGTTGTAGCACAACAAAAATAAACACTTCTGATACCCTCTTGTAAAATTTCTGTTTTTACCTTAAAAGTCTCACCTTCAACAATAGGAAGTGTTGGAAAATCTTCTTGTGGTAAACATTTTATAACAGTGTTTGCTCCCTGGCTTTCTATGAGCAAGTTCTCACCTTCCAAGGAAAGTGTTATTTCAGAAGAATTGGTTAGATTTGAAACAACATTTGAAAGTATATCCCCTTTTATTAAAACCACACCTTCTTTGGTTATAGTGGCAGGTATCTCGATCTCCACACCAACAGCCAGGTTTGTAGACCTTATCTTTAATGAACTACCAGAGGCCACGATAAGTATAGCTTGTAGAGCAGGTAGGCTTAAGTTTTTACCAGACATTTTTTCTGCCAAAGTAACCGCGTTTTTTAGTTTTTCTGTTTTACACTTTATTTTCATAATTTTATAAAGAATATTCTAATAAGTTTATATAACCTGTGGATTGTTGAAAACTTCTTTTTATCTTTATGTATAAAGGATAAAAATAAAACTAGCACTGTTGATTATTTGTTTGTTATTTTTTGAATTATTTTTCATATTCACAATAATTGGTTATTTATTAGATCTTTTACACAAAATATTCACAACTATTTAAACAAAATTCTTATATCTTCTAGTTCCTTCATAAGCTCAGAATCCGTTTTTAACTCTTGTTTTATTTTTTCATAAGAGTGAATAACTGTAGTGTGATCTTTTCCGCCAAGTTTTGATCCAATAGATGGGTACGACTCATTAAAATCTTCCCGTAAAATAAACATTATTATTTGTCGAGCTTTTACTATCTCTTTTCTTCTTGTTTTTTCGTATATTACATTTTCGTCTAGGTTGTAGTAGTCTGATATTTGTTTTACAACACTTTCAAAAGATATAACCTTTTTTGGTTTAACACTGTTTCTCACTAGAAGTTTTACTTCTGAAAGTGAAACAGGTTTTTGTTTCATCTCAGAATGCATGTTTATAAGATTTATTATCCCCTCAAGCTCTCGTATACTTCCTGTTACAGAGGAGGCTATATAAGAGAGAACATCACCCTCTATAGAATTTCCAGACAATTGAACCTTCTCCTTTATAATAGCCATTCGACTCTCTAGGTCAGGCTCTTGTATATCTATCGTCATACCAGCGTTAAAACGAGTTTTTAGTCGGTCTTCAAGTCCTATAATATGATTTGGGTGTTTATCAGAAGAAAAGATAATACTCTTTTCTTGCTCATAAAGTAGGTTAAATAGGTGGAACAACTCATTTTGGGTGCCGTCTTTTCCTGAAATAAATTGAATATCATCTATGATTAAAACATCCAGCTTTCTATACTTTTCTCTAAATGGAACACCTCGACTATTTTGGACTGATGTTACATATTCATTTAAAAATCTTTCCAAAGTAGTATAGAGAACCTTCTTCTCAGGAAAATTTTTCTTTATTTCGTTGCCAATCGCTTGTATTAAATGAGTTTTTCCTAAACCACTTGAGCCGTAAATAAACAATGGGTTATAAACCTTTCCTGGCTTTTTTATAACAGCCTGAGAAGCTGCATATGCCAATTCGTTGAAAGGTCCAACAATAAAAGTATCAAATGTATACCTAGGGTTCAGGTTGTCATCTCTATTTGTGTAAATATCAGATATAGGAAGCTCTGGTTTTTTAGGAAATCCAATACCACCATCTTGCTTATTTTCGCTTTGAACTATTTTGCTTATCATGAACTCTACCCCGCGGACATGTTCTGCTTGAATAACAAGGTTTTTCAAGATCATTTTTTGGTATTTTGTGACCATCCATTCTTTTATAAAGTCGTTTGGTACACCAATAAATACGATACCCTCCTCTTCTTTTATTGGTTTTGTGTTTTTGAACCAGGTATTAAAGTGACCAACAGAAACCTCTTTTTGTATATCGGTCAGGCAGTTATCCCAAAGGGTGTTTATGTCTGTAGTCATATGTTTATTAATAATACGCCGTAGCTAGTCTAATTAAAAACTGTTAATAATCTGTGGATAGTGTTGATTATAGCAGAATATCTCCGTGGTAGTACTTTTCTTTAAAAACTTGATTATTTTGAAGTTTTTGTGTATAGTTCCCTCACTATATGTCTCAAACATACCAGCCAAAAAAGAGAAAAAGAGCGAAAACACACGGTTTTCTAGTAAGAAGTGCCTCATCAACAGGCCGAAAGGTTATTACAGCAAGACGTCGAAAGGGTCGAGCTAAAATAGCCCTCTAATCATATGTTGCCGTCAAAAAAACGGCTAAATCGCCAATTGTTTGAGCAGTTCTTGTCTTTTCCACAAAAAAAGACAGTTTTTAACAATGTTGGCACTTTAAAGTATAAAAACGCAGAAGAACCAAGGTTTTCTGTGGTTATCTCCTCAAAGGTCGAAAAGAAGGCTGTTTTTAGAAATCTTCTAAAGAGGCGCATATACTCGGTTTTGTTGCCCTATATAAAAGAAAGTAATCCAAAAATTGAGGGTGTTTTTTATATTTCAAAAAATGCATCAAACCTAAGCTTTAACGATCTAAGAAAAAGTATCTATGAACTTCTTAAAAAAACTACCCAATAAAATAAGCATCCTGATTATAAGTCTTTACAGACTACTCCTATCTCCCTCTGTTGGTATTTTGCGTTTTTTACCATTTTATCCAAGACCAAGCTGTGTTTTCTACCCAACCTGCTCTGAATACTCCATAGCTTGCTACAAAAAATATAGTTTTTTTGTAGCCACCCAAAAAACAATCAAAAGGATCTCAAGGTGTCACCCGCACTCTGGTGGAGGGGTGGATTTGCCATAAAGTGCTATAATCTAGTCCATGAATACACTTTGGAACAATTTCATCTACGAACCGATCTATAACACACTTGTTTTTATTGCTAGTAATGTAGCCTTTAAAGACGTTGGTCTGGCGGTTTTGATAGTTACTGTTTTGATCAGGTTCATTTTGATGCCACTCTCTAAAAAGAGTATTATAAGTCAATACAAAATGCGCCTCCTACAACCAAAGCTAGATGAAATAAAGTCTAGGGGTTTATCTAAAGAAGAGGAGTCAAAAGCACAGTTTGCTCTTTATAAGACCGAAGGGATAAACCCTTTTTCTGGATGTCTTTATTTATTGATCCAACTACCTATACTATTTGCCCTTTATTTCTCTTTTATGAAAGGGATAAATCAACCAGAGCACCTTTATTCGTTTCTAAGCACTGAAGGTCTTAAAAACTCATTTTTGGGACTTATAGATATAACAAAACCCTTTATACCATTTGCTGTTTTGGCGGGTATTACACAGGCAGTTCAAGCTTTTCTTGCTCCAAAACCCCCTACAACAAGCGGTGAAGGGTTTCAGGCTCAGTTTACAAAAAGCTTATCAATGCAAACAAAATATGTTTTGCCTATCATCATAATCTTTATTGCCTCTAAGCTCGCCGCCGCTGTTTCTCTGTACTGGATAGTTACAAATCTATTTTCTATAGGTCAAGAACTTTATTTTAGAAAGACCCTAAAACTTAAAAGCTAAATCTCCACAACAACCCGTCTTTTTTGTTGATGAAATAAAGCAACCCGTTGATCTCATCTACTTGTAAGTTTGTGATGTCAAAACCTCTCTCTCCTTGGTCCAAAACATCAAAAGTGTTGCTTTGTGTGTAGATTCTAAATATCTGATCTTCAAACCCTATTATCCCTGCGTACCAAGAGTCTGGATAGATTGCTTCTTCTACAGATGTGTTTCCTGCACATATCAAGTCTTCATTTTTTAACCAAACACACTTTTCAGGTAGTATAGAAAGACCTAGGTTTCTAGTAGAGAGGGTTTTTGTATTAAATATCTTTGTGGTAAATCCGCCTACTACGCTTTCTGAATAGAGGATAAGTCCCCCACTAGGGCTCACCGACGTTGTTAATCCTTTTATGCCACCCAAGACCTTTCTAGGTTTCTTTTCTTTTGTATCTATTTTGTACAAGAAGCCATCTACAATCCCAGCAGGTTTTGTTTGTATATAGACAGTGTCGATTTTAGGCCAGGAGACGAGCCATTCTTTTAGTGGGGATCGAAACAGTTCTTTTTTGTTCTTATCTAAGGAGTCAGATGTTGTGAATGTTCCAAAGTTGCTGTCGGTTGTAAGTCTTATAAATTCTTTTTGTGAAGGAGAAATAGCTACACTTTTTATATTATCAGCAATGAAAAGGCCTTCTTTTTGTGTCCTTGTCCCGTCTGGGTTCTCGTTGGGTATAGGCACTATATATGAGCCTATGGTCTGGCCGTCATCTCTTAAAAATCGTAAAACAACAGAGTTGTTGTCTTCTACGAAATAAGCTTCATATATAGCTGGTACGAATACATTGCTTATCTGTAGTGGGACTGAATCATTTTTTATTTCATAGACATAACCACTTTGTCTAGAAACATACCTCAAAAAATTGTCAGTGATAGTTTCTTTGGTTTTATTTTCTCTTGTAACAACACTTGTCTTACTGAAAATACTAAAGCCTGCTATAGGGTTTCTAGTTATTTGTTTAAAGAGAGATGTCTCTGTGGTAATGTTCTGGTCTTGTCCCGCAGTTTCGTTACCTATAGAACTCTCTACATCACCACTTGCACCATTGTTCCCTATTGGGAAAAAGGATTTGAAGGTGGTAACTACAGGGTTTTGTCCGTCAGAGCTGTTTTTTTTGGATGAGAAATACCAGACTACTCCTCCTGTTAGCCCTAAGATTATTAATATAAGTAGAATACGTCTCATGTTTATATTGTACAGCAACTTGCTCACTAAACTAAGGGTTTATCCTTAGAACGTACCCCTGGAAACTACCATCCATAGCGCTCATTTCATAACTTAGAGATTTTTCTTTTTGAACTGAGTTGCCCATATTCCAGCCGCCAACCTGTGATTCTCTAAACATTCCGCCTCCGACATAAATAACTACATGCCCTACCTCTCTTTTATTCTTTTTTCTATTTCCTCTCCAACCCACAAGGTCGCCAGGTAAGAGCTCTTTACCTTTTACAAAAATTTTATCACCAGACTGCACAAAGTCCGCAGAGCTAACCTTCTCAGCTCCAGCCATTTGTTCGAAAATAGATTTTGTATTGATAGCAGACGCCTTTTGTGGAGGTTTTATACCCGCACATTCAAGGACTGTAGCAACATAAGAGCTACAGTCGAGCATAAAAGTTCCACCAGGGCCAACATTTCCTCTGGGTGGGTAGCCTTTCGGGGTTTTTTCTCCTTGGCCGTAGGTAGCCCTTCCTGACCAGCTTCCAGCGATTGCTCTTATACTACCTCGGCCACCAGTACCTGGACACATAACATCTTTTGGAAAGTTTGCTTTATTAAAGCTAGCGCCACCACCAACAGGTGGAACGAAATTGGCATCTACATCGCCAAATCTTTCAACATCAAACTCTGCTGCCCCGATAGTGAAATCATTACTCACAAGTCTTGGGTTGATAGTGTTTAAAATAACATAAG
>JAOAUE010000006.1 GCA_030157745.1 Minisyncoccota bacterium | reverse complement strand
CAGAGGCTAAGTTTGTAAAAGCGAGTACTTCTCCAAGTTTTTTGGCGGTAAATTCGTTTATGTTCATATGGCTTAATTATAACACCAAAATCTTTAGGGGTTTTCTTTTTTTGAGATAGGATATACAATCTTTATACCAATTTTACGGGAGTATAGCTCAGTTGGTAGAGCGCCGAGCTTATACCTCGGTGGTCCATGGTTCGAGTCCATGTACTCCCACAATATATTGACTTTTTGTCAAAAATATGTAATATAAAACAAAAATCAAAACCGAAACCCTACGGTATTTTAGGGATGTTTTGCACATTTAAATCAATAAATAAAATGAAAAAAGTAATTATCTTAACTTTTCTTGTGAGCTTGTTTGCTTGCAGAAAAGAGAAATTGCCGCCAAATAATGGCGGAGGGAATGTTATTGGTGTAACTTTCAAAAAAGATTCTTCGGTGATGGATCAAACGATCCAGGTTCCTAAAAATGGTCACATAACACTCTCCGGTATTTTAAATACGGGAAGTGTTAATGGACTCCAGGCTACTTCTGTTGAAGTGTCGTTGAAAAAGCTGGGAGACGCCGGTGAGCCAAGAAGTTATATGAAAAGAATTTATTTTACAATAGAAGATGCTGGAAGTGTAACTTTCACATCACCTATAAAGGACTCTGTTGTAAACAACACTTTCAGTTTTGATAACTTTTTAAAAAGTTATGGTCAGTTTAAAACACTAACCATAAAGCTTCATGCGGACATACTTGCCAATGCTACCAATGGTACAGGACTCGAAGATGGATTAATTGTAGAGATCAAGGTATTTTATACCCACGGAGGATCTGCAATTCCAGCCGAAACAAATGTTGTTGTTGGGCATAAAACTATTTTTAGTGTAGCGCCACAGCCGTTTTCTGTTTCGTCTTATGCTGATTCGACAAATCCTGCAGGGATAGTGGTCTTGGAAGGACAAAGCTCTCATGTACTTCATTATGCAGTGGGAGTTAACGGCCAGTCAGGTTCAATCAACCTGCACAAGTTTTTTATCCAAGGGCAAGGTTCGAGCGCCGTTAAGGAACTCAGACTCTATTCTGGGAGCTCTCTCTTGGGTCAGGCAGTTGTTAATAGTAATGTTTGCTCTATAACAACCAATGAGCCGCTGACTTCAGGAACAAGAAAGTTTTACTATGTTGTCCCTGTCTTGTCGGTAAATCCGACAAATTCAAACTACGACTTTTCTGTCGTATTTGATGAGGTCAGAGGTGTTTCTGTATCAGGAGAGCAAAAAGTTGATGTCACTGATAGGTTTGGTAACTTTTTTACTCCACTGAAGAGCACTCTTCTTGTAGAGAGGGTACCTATAGTCACCCAAGCCATAAATGATTCAACTGAAGAAGATACATATCAGCTGCGCATCAGAAACATTGGTTTGTTCCCAACGTCATTTAAGCAGATTAGTTTCGGTATTGTTTGGGCTAACAATAGTCCAGGCGGTATCGATACTCTCGAGCTTAAGCCCAGGTTGCTTTGCAACAGTGTTCAGTCTTCTGGTTTATGGACAAATCAAAATGGAGACACTTCTTCAAATGGTTTTTTCAGGGAATCAGTTTCTATCATCACCTTTACTTTTACAAGTGAGCAGGTTGTTGCTGGAGGATCTTCAGTCTTGGTTGTGTTAAAGACATTCCGAAGAGGTTTCAAAACCACTAATGATGGTTTTAGGATAAAACCTGTATTTGATCTGACAATAGATGATCTTTCTTACAAGTTTATCAACAAGGGGACAGCAGGCCTCTCAATGAAGCTCTTTAGTTCGTCTGCTCAAAGCGCATCAGCTAACCCTTACAAAAGATTATTTATTTACAGTGATATGTGCGATGTTGCACATTCTCCTGTACCAGGCCTTTCTTCAAAGGATTGGTTAAGTGGCTTTGGATTTGCAGATTTGCCGGATCAAGTCTGGGTAAGGTAAATAGATTTTCATTTTTTTTCAAAAGCCCTTCTTTTAAAGAAGGGCTTTTTTCTTGTCTCGCGAAACTCTCGCAAGAGTGAATTGGGATTTTTATTCAAAATGCATTTGTTCGTATAGCTTCACAGTTTCTTTTAGTAAGGGATGATTTTTCAGCTCAGGATCTTTTGTTACGAGTTCTTTGGCACTTATTTGTGCCGCTTCTACGAGTTTCGTATTTCGGAGAGCTTCCATACCTATATCTGAGATGCCCCATTGTTTGAGTCCTGTGAGCTCACCTGTTCCACGAAGAGAAAGGTCGTACTCAGCCAGCTCAAAACCATTTTTTGCTTGTGTGAAAAGCTTCATACGTTCTTTGGTTTTTTCTGTTTTGGCATCAGCGAACAAATAACAATATGGTTGATGGCTACTTCGCATAACTCTTCCACGAAGCTGGTGAAGTTGGGCAAGTCCAAACCTCTCAGCCCCTTCGATAATGATAGAGGTTGCATTTGGTACATTGACTCCCACTTCGACAACAGATGTAGCTACCAAAATATCTATTTTGTGTTCATAAAAATCTTCCATGACAGATTCTTTCTGATCTTTGGTCATTTTGCTGTGGAGCACGCCTATTTTGTACTCCGGGAAAATATCTCTCTGCAGTCTCTTTGCTTCTTCGGTTACACTTTTGGCGATGACGGCTTTTTCTAGTTCGGGGTCTGGCTCGTTGATACGTGGACAAATCACATAAGCTTGGCGACCTTCTTGTAGGAGGGATTTTATTTTTGTATAAGTTTCTTCTCTTTTGTTTGGTAAAACTATTTCTGTGATTATTTGCTTTCTACCTTTTGGCATTTCGTCTAGTAGGGATAAATCAAGATCTCCATAAATAGTCAGGGCTAGTGTTCTCGGAATAGGAGTAGCTGTCATAGAAAGGAGATGAGGGGAGTGAGAGTCTTTTTTGGCGATTGATTTTCTTTGATTTAGTCCAAACCTGTGTTGTTCATCTATTATCGCTAGCGCTAAATGTTTGAAAGAGAGACTCTTTTGGATAAGAGCATGAGTTCCGATGACTATCGGTATTTCACCATTTGCAATCCACTTTTGGAGCTGACTTCTAGAGATATTTGTCCAGGGAGTTTGGCTAGAGGCAACCTTGGTTGGGAACTTTCTACAACCACTTCCAGTAATTAGGGCGATAGATATACCAGTATGCTCAAAGTATTTTATAAAAGACTCGAAATGCTGTGTTGCTAAAATCTCTGTCGGAGCCATATAGGCTACCTGCAGAGAGCCAAATGATTGTTTGTTTTCTTTAGCTCCAGGCCTATTCATAACAGTGGCATAAACAGCAGTTGCTGCTACAGCTGTTTTTCCGCTACCAACATCACCTTCCAAAAGCCTCGACATAGGAGAGTCTTTTTCCAAGTCTTTCATGATATGGTCTATGGATTTTTCTTGAGCTTTTGTTAGAGGGAAAGGAAATCTAGAAATAAAATTTTCGATATCCAAGGATTTTGTTTCTATGGAGTAAGCTTTTTCTTTTTGCATTTTTTGTTTTTCAAGTGTACGAGCAAGGTTGATCTGAAAAATCTCATCAAAGGCAAATCTTTTGCGTGCCTTGAGTGCGTCGCTGAACTTTTTGGGATTGTGAATATAAATAAAAGCAGATTTTAGTGAGGGTAGGGAGTATTTTTTTAAAATTTCATTTGGGATATGGTCCGGGATATTTTCTATAGTTGTCAGAGCTCTGGCAATAGCATGAGAGAACCACTCACTTGAGACGCCCTTACTTTCTTTGTACAGAGGTGTTAAAACTCCATCTTTGTCGCTAGCAAATAGAGAGTCGTGGCTATCTATAGGCAAAGTCTTTTCTTCACGAGTGTTTGGGTTTACCAAGCTAAGCTTGTCTTTATAAATAGAAACCTTGCCAGTTAGTTCTACTGTTTGCCCAATGCCGAGCATTTTGGCTAGGTATGGCTGGTTGAACCAAATAACATTTATAGTGCCACTAACATCTTCAACTACAGCTTCGCTTAGAGCGGTTTTGGTTTTCCAAGATTTTTTGCTGACTATTTTTTTTATAGTTCCTCTTATGGTCGCATTTTGTCCCTCGCTTAGATTTGCAATAGAAACAAAACTACTAGCATCAGCGTAGCGGGTAGGGTAGTGGTAGAGCAGATCTTTGACAGTGAAGATATTGAGTTTGTTTAAAGCCCTGCGAGTATCTTCTTTGAGTCTTATGAGAGAGTCTATTTTGGACTCAAAAGTTATCATGATATAAGTATTTTAGCATAACAAAAACGCTCATTTCTGAGCGTTTTTGTTAAAGAAAATAGATTAGCGATTACCTCGGAAACCTCCCTCTTTCTTCTCGCTTGGGCGAGCGATATCTACAAAGATTTCGCGTCCATCAAGAGTACTACCATTTAGCTTATCTACTGCTGCTTGAGCCTCAGCTTCTGTTGAAAACTCAACGAAACCAAAACCTTTTGATTTACCAGTCATCTTATCCATGATGATGTTTGCAGAAGTGACTGTTCCAACACTTGCAAAGTGTGCTGCTAAGGCATCATTGTTGGTCTTGAATGAAACACTACCAACGAAAACTTTATTACTCATTTTTTGTACTTAAATTATTTTGTTTAATCTTTGCAACGCACTATTTCGATAAGTGGACATTACAATAGCACAACTATAACACAAAGCTTGCATGTTTTGATAGTGGGTCAATGTGTGGATTATTTTCTAGGGAGGAAGTAAAAAAGCGGTGGGATTATGAGTAGTGCGTAAGTCGTACCTAGAGAATAGAAAGCGCTTAAAAAAGCTAGACTATAGACCATAGGGCCAACGAGACTTCTCAATATTTTGACCTTAGTATTGCCTTCGTGTTTTTCAACAAAATACCTAAGAATACTAAAGCTACTCGAAGAACCAAGCAATATAAGACTATAAGTCATAACTGCCAAAATGTTTCCGTAGTTTTCGGCCATAGCAGATGTAGCAAAAGGAATAAGTGTAACAAATAACAAAAAAAGCATATTGCCCCAAACAACTCTTCTGGAAACCGTGCTGATATTTCTAGTTAGTTGGTGGTGGTTGACCCAAAAGATAGCGATACCCAAGAAACTCAAAATAAACGTTGCTATGTTTGGAATAAGAGGCAGGAGTTCGTGTAAGGAGTTTTTTAGGTCGGTATTTTCCAGATGCGGAACTTTGATTTCGAGGGCGAGAAGGGTAATAGCAATAGCAAAAACACCATCACTAAATTGTTCGAGCCTGGCTTTGCTTATAGGTTGCATGATTTAGATCCAGTGAGCTAGAAAAGCAATGAAAAGTATCGCTGCAACAAGACCGAGCAACTTTTGTGCGCGAGATACAAGTGCGATGATGACTATCACGATAATGCTTTTAATAATTCCAAATGCGACCAATGAAGCCCAGATTGTTTGAAGTGTTGTTTGTAACCATGTCATATACATATATTATAACACCCAAAAACAAAAATCCGCCACAGTATGGCGGATTTTTGTTTTATATTACATTTGCATTGAAGGATTTTGTGGAGCTTTTGGCTCTACATCACTTTCTTGGCAGATCGCACACTTACCGCAACCACAAGCACTTTTGATGACAGAGTATTTACCGCCACCAGAGAGCACTAGACCAATAAGGGTAAAGATATGAAGAGAAAGAGTCTTGTCTTTGTGAACTGTGATTGTCGCTACAAGCATAACTATAGATAGTAGGGTAGCAAAAAATCTTGTATAAACTCCGAGAAGTACGGCCACTCCACCGATAAGTTCTGTAAAACCTACGACGTATGCCCAAAATGGAGCAAAGCCCATTTGTCCGAAAGCCCCAACTGTAGCATCTAGGTTTGATACTTTCATCCAGCCCATAAATATAAATACAGATGCTACACCGATACGGATAGCCAAGAGGCCCATATCAACATTACACCAAGAACACTTTTTCATCATTTTTCCGATCATAAATTAAAATTATTTTGTTATTGTTTTAGTAATAATGATGCTATTATAACATAGTTAAATTTACCCAGGTTACCCATGAATAGCATACAGATTTTTTTGATATCATTTTTTACAGTTAGTCTCTTTGCCTTATCTTTATTGATAGGGAAGATTTATTCTGTGGTTTTGAGATTGTCCCCAGGCGCTTTTAGAGGAGTTATGATTTTTTGTCTTGTTGGTCCAGCAATTTTTGTTCTTAGTATGGCTCTTAGTCGGCTCTCTGACGGTCTTTTTGTAAGAGTTATATATTATCTTTCGAGTGTTTTAGGTGGAGTTATGTTTTATCTTTTGATTCTTGGTTTTTTGCTCTCTGTGCTTTTGTTGCTCGGTAAAGTATTTGGCTTTGCTTTGCCTATCTATATTGCGCTTGGTTTTGTTTTTGTCGCACTAGCTTTCAGCGCTATAGGTCTTATACAAGCAAAATTTATCAAAGTTACAAAATATGAAATACTTTTGCCAAATGCTCCTAAAGAGTGGGATGGTAAAAGGGCGGTGCTAGTTTCTGACACACACTTTGGGCTCGTAAATCACAAAAAGTTTTCCGACAAAGTGGTAAAAAAGATTTTGGATGTAAATCCAAGTCTTGTCTTTCATGCCGGCGACTTTTATGATGGTCCAAAAAATGACACAACTCTTATTACAGAGTCCTGGAAAGGACTAACTCAAAAGATACCTGTATTTTATGCTCCAGGAAATCATGAAGAGTATGGAGACTATGCTGGCTTTCTAACTTCTATAAAAAATGCTGGAGTAAATGTCATAGTTGATGGTGTTGTTGATTATCAAGGGGTGCAGATCGCTGGTATCTCTTATCGAAACAAAAAGCAAGCTAGTGTCGCTGATGGAGTTTTAAAAAGTTTGAAAGTAGACAGCACAAAACCTCTAATACTTATAAATCACCCACCAACATTCCAAAATAGCGCTCTAGAAATAGGTGCTGACTTGATGCTCTCGGGGCACACTCACAAAGGACAGTTTTGGCCGTTTTATTATGTTGTTAAGTCTGTTTATGGCAAATATATTTATGGAGCAAATGTTGATGGCTCTCTTACTACTATAACTACAAGCGGGATAGGAACAGCTGGGGTGCCTATGAGACTTTTCAATACTCCAGAGTTGGTAGAGATCACTTTTAGAGTAAAATAATTCACTCTTATGGAAAAAGAAAAACTTCCTCACATCCTACCTAAAGATTTTAAAGAAGCTTTAGACAAAAATGCAAAAGTAAAAGCTCTTTGGGATGATATCACTCCTTTGGCACGCAATGAATTTATTTGTTGGGTTATCTCTGCCAAGAAACAAGAAACTCGTGACAAACGCATAGCTTGGGCTTGTGACTCACTATTGCAAGGCAAACGCCGTCC
>JAOAUE010000005.1 GCA_030157745.1 Minisyncoccota bacterium | reverse complement strand
GGGTTTAGAGTTGCTCCTGAAGGAGTAACTGTTCCCGCTGATACTGTAGCAAGAGTAGCTGAAGCAATAGTGTGGATGTTACCTGAAAGGTTAGCATTTACTACACCTGAAGATGTTGTAAATGATTCAAGCATCATACCAACAGTTTGTCCTGATGTTCCAGTAGCGATATCACTCTTTACAGAAATAGTTCGTGAACCATTAACTGAAAAGATTCCTGATGGCATACTGAAAGTAACAGAACCATTGTTTGATACTGAAGCAGCATCTGTCAAACGCATAGCACCATCAAATAGGTACACATTTGAAGGTGTAGCGTCAGCTGAAACACCAATTCTCTTTAGAGTAACACCTGTAACAGTGCCAGTTCCTGAGAATGTGAAGTTTGCAAGGTTAGCTGTAGCTTGACCAGCAACTAATGTTCCAGAAGCAGGATTGTTAGCAGCAATCATTGCTGTAACAGGACCTGATTGTGGTGGGTTTACAACTACTGAACCTCCACAAACGTTTGTTGACGCTTGTAGTTCAGCAGCTTTTGCTCTTGATAGAGGTCCAAAAAGACCACTAGTTGGAGAAACTCCACGAGCAGCTTGCCACTTGATCACAGCTGCTTTTGTAGCTGGACCGAAGTAAGTTGTTTCAAGTCCTGGAGAACCAGCACCTGAGTTAGCAACTTTTGAGTCAGCACACATGTTTAGGAACATTTGAAGATCCTTAACATCTGCACCTCGAGAACCGAGTTTTAGAGAACGTGACCATGTCATAGCTGCATCAGTAGATCCTACTGTAAGCGCTAGTCCAAGAACAGTTCCTAAAAGTACTTTTGTAAATTTAGTCATAATTAATTATCGTTTTGTAATGGGTATATTTTTTATTTTGTTATAGCATCGACGAACGCTATGAAGTTATATACCTTTGTCTTCTATATAGAGGTCTTTATCACCTCCATAGAGATGACGGTTTTTATCTATTGCAAACGCATATATAGATTGTATGCATCTGCCATGTCGACAGGGCCGATTATGTCTTCCGTTTTTAGGCAGAAAACAAAACAAGGAATGTCGAAATGAAAACTTGTAAGAATTTCGTTTACTTGCGTAAACGAGATGTTATTTTGTTTTCAATGATCATTCCTTTTTCAGTGACTTTCGTCACCTATTTATTTTGTCTTCTGCAAGCAGATATATTAGTAAAAAATACTGCAATAAAAACTGGCAAAAGACAGCTACCATACTACCACAAATCTCTATTTGAGACTAGTGATAGTACGATACTTATAGTATATATCTTTTTGACATAAACTACAAAATATTTTGGTGCACGAAGAGCCACTTATTCCTTGTGACGAAAGACTATTATAAGTATTACAGTATTTATAGTAGCGAGTTTACTGCCATATAAATGCTCCAGCGCTTGTCTCCTCTTTTGGTGATCTTTCCGGTTTCGATAAGAGTGTTCAACTCTCTCTGAATAGTCTTTTCGCTGACGTCTGGAAATAGAGTCGTTATGTCTTTTATAACAGCGCTTTTACGGTCATTGATAAACGACAAAATCTTGTCTTTTCTATCAACCTTTAAATTATTGTTTGTTTGGGTCACAAAGTCTTTTTTATAGCTTTTAAAAGACATGGTATCAACAGAGCGTAAAATGTCTTTTTTGATAGGAAGATTGTCTTTTTGTCCGAAAACCCCAACCAAGACCTCCTCTTCAAAAGAGTTAGAATTTTGATAAAAAAGTTTAGCTTCATAAATAATGATTGAGGTATTTTTTTCAGAAATCAAGCCAGCTAACACTGCTCCCCCTAAAAGGGTTTCAAGTTGCTCCAGGTATAACCTGCATGCCTCTCCAGAAGAGCAGACAAACTTTACAGATCTATCTCTGAGCTCTGTCTTTAATGGTTCTCTATCGGACAAATGTTTTGTGACAAGATAAACCGCTGCTACTATCTTCTGTCCTTTAGACATGTCCTTTTGTTTTTCCTTTGTATTTATTGTTTCTAGATGTTTCATTAGTTTTTAATTTATGTCTTTTAAGGTTTCTGTCGTTTACAAAAGAATTTTTGTTACGGACAGTATAAAGGACAATAGGCCATTGCCACAAGCCTAGCTTCGTTTCCAAATAAGCCTTTGTTTATAATAGTTTTTTAAAACTGTCGTGATATAATTAACTAACGTATAAGTATTTTCATGGCAAAGAAACAAACCTCAAAAAAAGAATCCAAAAAAGAGCCGAGCCAAACAAACCACGTTGTTTTAGGACTAGTGCTGGTTTTGGTTTCTCTTATACTTTTCGGTGGAGCAATAGGTGGGGCTGGTGTTGGCGGGATGCTCCTTTGGCGTGGAGCTTACCTTGTTTTAGGAGCCGGAGCACTGATGATCCCTGTGGGACTTTTAACCGCTGGTGTTTTGATTATTAGAAAGAGAAAGATAGCCGCAACCTCCAGAGAGTGGATCGGTGGGAGTTTGGGTATTTTGTGTTTACTTGGACTTTTATCTTTTATAGAAAATTCCTACGGTGGTTTTGTAGGCACTATAGTAAAGTTTCCTTTTATTACTCTTTTTGACAAAGCTTTTGGAGCGTTGATCATCGCTGTTACCTCTCTTGTTTCTCTTATAGTCTTTTTTGATAGAACACCAAACCTGTTCCCTCACTTTGTAGCTCTATGGCAAAAAATAAAAGCCCTCTTTTCCAAGAAACCAAAGCTTGATTTACCTGTAGTCGGTGAATATGAAGAAGATCCTGGCCGAGAAGAAAAGGTAGAAACAAAACCACAAGAAAAAGTGCGTGCCACAATCCCTACTACTGATTCTCAGGAGGAAGAGTTCAATATCCCAATGCCAAAGAGAAAGCCAAGTGCTCTATATATCCCACCACCACTTTCTCTCCTTGAAAAGGATAGCGGAAAAGCTAACGTCGGAGATGTCAAAGCCAATGCGAACATCATCAAGCGCACCTTGGCTGAGTTTGGTATAGAAGTAGAAATGGACGAAATTACTATCGGACCGACCGTTACTCGCTACGCCTTAAAACCAGCTCAAGGAGTCAAACTTACCCGTATCCTTGGACTCCAAAATGACCTAGCCCTTTCTCTCGCTGCTCACCCTATCCGTATCGAAGCACCTATACCGGGCAAAAGCCTTGTCGGTATTGAAATCCCAAACAAAAGCAAGTCTACTGTTGGACTTTCTTCTCTTGTTGCCGATCCGGCATTTACAGAAAGCCACAAACCACTCCTTGTTGCCCTTGGAAGAAATATTTCTGGGAAAGCAACATACGAAAGTATTGCAAAAATGCCACACCTACTTATCGCTGGTACTACAGGCTCTGGTAAATCCGTTACTATCCACGCGATTATTAGTTCCCTCCTATACCGACATGGCCCAGATGAATTGCGATTTATTTTTGTCGACCCAAAGCGTGTTGAGCTCACTCTTTATAACGGCATCCCTCACCTACTAACTCCTGTTATCACAGAAGCAAAAAAAGCAATCCTCTCTCTCAAGTGGGCAGCCTCAGAAATGAATCGCCGTTACGATATACTGGAATCAGAATCAGTGCGCGACATCGACTCTTACCATAAACTCCATGAGAAAGAATTTGCCAAAGGATTTACTGCAACTGAAGGCGGTCCAGATAGGATGCCTTACATTATAATCATAATCGACGAGTTGGCTGACATCATGCAGGCTTATCCACGAGAACTTGAAGCGGCCATCGTGCGTCTCGCCCAGATGTCTCGTGCTGTTGGTATACACCTCATTCTCTCTACTCAGCGACCAGAGGTAAACGTTATCACAGGACTGATCAAGGCCAACGTTCCTTCTCGTATTGCTCTACGGGTGCCTACAGGTATCGATTCTCGCACCATTTTGGATACTGTCGGGGCTGAGAAACTACTCGGTAGGGGCGATATGCTAGCCATGATTGGGGATAACCAACCACGTCGCCTGCAAAGCGCAAACATTACCGAAGAAGAAGTTAAGGCGATAGTTTCTTATTTAAAGAACGCTTTTAAAGACGAGCTACCTGACACCATTGAACTAACTGGTACAGCTATTGGCGAAAAGAGTTTGTTTGCTGATGGTATAGCTGACAGTGATACAGATACAGATGACGCGCTTTATGAAGAAGCTCGCGCTATAATAATAGAAGCAGGTAAAGGCTCAACTTCCTACCTACAACGCAAACTCAAGGTTGGCTACGCTCGAGCAGCACGCTTGATGGATATGCTTGAAGAGCGCGGAGTGATTGGACCAGCTGATGGTGCAAAGCCACGAGAGGTTTTGGATAGGAGTCCAAAGAACTCTGTTATAGAAGAAGTTGCTGAAGATTTAAATATGTAAAAATATATGAAAAATCCATCATTTAAAAAAACTATAACCTATATATCTATCAGTGTTATTTTGGCTTTAGCTTTTTATAATACAAAAGACTTTCTCTTGGGAGCTCCACTTTCTATAGATACAGCCAAAGATGGGTCAACTATCAACAATTCCTTCCTCCCTATCAGCGGTGTTGCCAAGCACGCCAGTATGCTCAAAATAAATGGACGAATTGTGCCTGTGGAAAAAGATGGTCAGTTCAGAGACGGTGCTCTACTTTCCCCTGGATATAATATAATAGAGGTAGCAATGGAAGACAGGTTTGGCAAAGAAAAGCGCAAGGTATTTCATCTTGTTGCTGAACCTTCTTCTACTGTGGCGACAAACTTAAAAATAAATTATCAATAATAAAAAAGAACATGGCAAAAAAACCAACAACACCAAAAGAACACGGAGCATCTATCGATGACACAATAAAGAGCATTCAGACCAAGTTTGGTGAAGGCGCAATTATGAAGCTTGGCGAAACACCAAAGGTGGACCTATCTGTCATCCCTACTGGCTCTATCGGCCTTGATATCGCTCTTGGTATCGGAGGAGTGCCACGAGGAAGAATACTGGAAATATTTGGTCCTGAATCCTCTGGTAAGACTACCCTCGCCCTCCACATCGTTGCCGAGGCTCAAAAGCTAGGCGGAGTATGTGCTTATATAGATGCCGAACACGCTATGGACCCAGAATACGCCAAAAATATTGGTGTAAAAATAAATGAACTCCTGATCTCTCAACCAGACACTGGTGAGCAAGGTCTTGAAATCTGTGAATCTCTTGTGCGAAGTGGCAAGATAGATGTCATAGTTGTCGACTCAGTAGCAGCACTTACCCCAAAAGATGAGATAGAGGGCGACATGGGTGCTCAGCATGTAGGAAAACAAGCTCGTTTGATGAGTCAGGCGCTCCGCAAGCTCACCGCTATAGTTCACAAAAGTAAAACTGTAGTTATCTTTATCAACCAAATCCGTATGCAAATAGGTGTCATGTTTGGTAATCCAGAGACTACTCCAGGTGGTAAGGCTCTCAAATTTTATACATCCGTTCGTCTAGATATTCGTCGTATTGCTCAAATCAAAAAAGGTGAAGAAGTTGTTGGCTCTCGCACTCGTGTCAAAGTGGTCAAAAACAAAGTCGCTGCACCATTTAAACAAACAGAGTTTGATATCATCTATGGTGAAGGTGTCTCACTCGAGGGAGAGCTGATCGCTCTCGGAGAAAAGCTTGGGGTAATGACAAAAAGCGGTACTTCCTACTCTTACCAACCTGAAGGTAAAGATAAAGAAGAAATAAAACTCGGACGAGGCTACGATGCTACACGAGTCTTTATGAGAGAAAATCCAAAAGTTAGAGACCAAATCATGAAAGATGTCAGAAAGCGTATGAAAGAAGTCGTAGCAGATAGCGCGAGTGAGTAATGAAAGATTTCTCAATTGAGTGTGCAAAATCCTATACAGATGACGACCAAGGCCAAGACTTAATTGAAGCACTGAAAGAGAAAATAAAAAGTATTACCTATGAAAATAAAACTTTTTCTGTTGTACTTCTTGTTGATGATCAATCGCACAAAAACAAGGCTTTCAATTTTGATGACTATGCTTCATGGTTAAAAAATAAATACAATAATTCATTTATAATGAAAGAATCTCAGCTACTAAATACCTGTGATGAAGTTTTCGCAAAACTGACAAATGAATCCTTAAAAAACAAGATATTTAAGAATGAAAAATATTCAGGTTCATTTTTTATTGCTGTGTGGTGTTTATTGAGGCTGGGATACATAACTAATAAGGAGTTTCCAAAAAAACTACATGCAAAAATGCTGTTTAATATACTGCCATTACATTTTAAATCTGGAGAAGATGAATCTATTGGCATAATCAAAAATACACCCTATGCTGGGGCAGTAGAACGTATTAAATATCAGTTCATAAAAAAATGAAAGAAGTCGTAGCAGATAGCGCGAGTGAGTAAGGACTAGGGCGAAAAAATAAACTTTTATAGAGCCGTCTTTCGTAGGACGACTGGTCCGAGAATGAGCGAATTTTCAGCAGAAAATTACGCGACGGCGAAATAATATTTATTTTGAAGCTGAAAAATGGACTTTTCTGGTACTTTCAGCTACAATCTCCTCACTATGAGTATGCTGGAATATAACGAAATAAAAGAACACAAAATAATAGTTTGGGATGGAATGCCTCACGAGGTACTCTCCTCTCATGTCTTTAGAAAGCAACAACGAAAGCCGGTAAATGCTACCAAGCTAAAAAACCTAATCACAGGACGCGTAGCTGAAATATCTTTTGGTTCATCTGAAAAAGCTGAAGAGGCTGATATCACAACTCGCCCAGTAAAGTTTTTGTACAAAAACAAAGGCGAGATCTGGTTCTGTGATGTCAAAGACCCGTCTAATAGATTCACTCTCAAAGAAGAAATAGTTGGTGACCGTATGCGCTTTGTAAAAACAAATAGCGAGATAGAAACTATCATCTATACAAATGATGATGACGAAGAGCAGGTAATAGGGGTCAAAATCCCAATCAAAGTAGAGCTCGAAGTCACAGATGCTCCTCCAGCTATCAAAGGCGCTAGTGTTACAGGTGGCAACAAGGTAGCCACACTAGAAACAGGTGCAACTATAAACGTTCCCCTATTTATAAACATTGGTGAAAAGATACGTATCAATAGTGAAACCGGTGAATACGTAGAACGGGTAAACTAAATAAAAAAAGCCAAAGATTTTAATTCTTTGGCTTAACAACAAGTTCGTAGCGTTTCGGATATTTTTTACATAAATCAAAAAGTAGAAACCTGATCTTCTTATCAGCTTCAGCTTCATGATAAATGTCGACCTCTTGAGTAATATGCCCTTTTATGGTGAAGAGGTCTAGTATCTCGATCCAATCAACTCTTACTGAGCCAAGAAATGGAAGTTGAGCGCGAAGAGCTTTTTCTGTATTTTCATAAACCTTTACCTGGCATTTGAAAAAGATATTTAGTTCCTCAAGAAAATCTTTTTTGAGTTGTCTAAATATGTCTATGTTGGCATCGCTATCAAAATCTTCAAAACCTTCTTGGCTTATCAAAAACCTGCCTGTTTCTGAGGTTATAGATATTTTTACTTGTGACATTATGAATTTTTTCTTGATACTACCATCACATCATCCGGAAAGCAAAATCGCCCCATCTGGGGCGATTTTGCTTTTTTATTAGTTCGCTACGAACGGGAGAAGTCCCATGAAGCGTGCTCGTTTTACTGCTTCAGCAAGAGAGCGTTGGT
>JAOAUE010000004.1 GCA_030157745.1 Minisyncoccota bacterium | reverse complement strand
AACTATCCCACATTTTAGGGGTTTTTCCAAGCCGAAAAAAAGAGCTCTAAATTGATACCTTGGTAGACGTACAAGATACAAAAAAGCGGTTTTGGCTATGGCCAAAACCGCTTTATTTTTTTCTCAGACTCCTTTTCGAATAGTTGTGGTGACCTGACTCTGGGCTTTGTCCATAAAAGCGACAATGTTATTGCGAAATGTTTGAAAGTCTTTTGACTTTTCAGTACGTATATAAACATTTGAGCTTCCAAAACGCCAATTTGGACCTTCGTCTCTTGTATGTTCTGTGGGAGAAATGAACCAGTCCTCAAAGTCTTTATGACTAAAAGTCAGGTAACAAACACCTTTGCGGTAGTTGATATCGATATTCGAATCAGGTGGTCGCCTGGTCTCTCCACAATCAACAGAGACGATCAAGCTCATACTTATATACTTATCTGCCTCCGAGTTGCTCGTACAAACAAATTTGCCAAAGGCTGTTCCTGAGATACGCTCAATCTCGTCGAGAAAAAAATAAAAATCATCTGAAATATAGGCTCCTATCATGGTACTTTTTTGAAAACTCTAACATTTTAAAAACGGTATGTAAAATAGCTATAATTTTTGAATCACTAATAACAAGCTTAATGCAAACAAAAACAGGTATGACACAAAGGTGCGTCATACCTGCAAAAATATTTTATCTCGTTCTTTTACCATAAATCGTATGGTTGCGATTGTTCTTCCTGATGTTGAAGCCTTCAGGACTCTCAGGAATAACCTTCCCGTGGCTGATGGTCTTTTTTGCTACCGGAAAATCAGTGTCTCTGTTTTCTGTAAGGTGCTCAACGTAACCTGTGGCTGAAACTGTAGCAGCCAAAATAATGGTTTTGGTAACTAACATAAAAGATGGGTTTTAAGTTTGAATTTATTATGCCAAATTTTATATAAAAAGTCAACTTTAGGTAAAGGTTCAATGCCTTTGCCTACTTTTTTAGGTGCTTGACAATAGTGTAGGTATATGCTACACTGTACTTAGAAGAGTTTTTTCAACCCAAAACCAAAAAATATGCAGATAATAATATTATTTTTTGCAAAAATACTTTTGGTGGTCAATTTGGAAAATAAAACTCCTGATGTCAAAATTTATTGGCAAAAGGCGGACAAAGGTCACTATAGCAATAGCAATTACGGCCCGGCAGAAGTACCAGCAAAAACAGCTGAACAAACCCCCGGCCGAAAACCTTACTTTTTTTATTTTACCAAATCCATCGGTCGCCCTTCAAAGAAGAAGTGGTTCCCAAAAAGATGGATATTTAAGCCACCTCTTGAGCCGTTTCTACGGTAGCCCTCCCTGTACATGTTACGGGGAGGGCATATTTATTTTTACAGTCTTTTCAAAGTTTCTTCTTTACC
This sequence comes from Minisyncoccota bacterium, assembly GCA_030157745.1. Classification (GTDB taxonomy): domain Bacteria; phylum Patescibacteriota; class Minisyncoccia; order Phycocordibacterales; family UBA9973; genus UBA4124. The sequence goes on along the minus strand of JAOAUE010000004.1, from coordinate 6,274 downwards.
TAAAATACTTGCTATCTCAAATGGGTCTGGGGACTTTTCTCTTCCAGAGAGCGCAACTCGCATTGGCCAAAGAACAGCTCCTCTACCCTCGCTACTAGCATAATCCCAAATCGCTCCTTTGATACTTTCGTAATCCCAAGTCTCCAAACTTTCCAAAAGAGTTTTTATCTGTTTCAAGTATTCATGGGCTTTTTCTATCTCTTTCCCTAAATCAGCTTCGCTGATCGGGCGATCGCTCTTACCAGAGCGATTTAGCCAAGCAAGCATTTTCTCATCTACTTTTGGCTTTTCAAAAAAGTAACTCATTTCTCCTTCGGCAAACTCAGGACTAGTCCCTTCAAACAAAGTTTTAATATCTGAGAACTTTTCTATACGATCACGAATGATGCTTTCGAGCTTTGGAAGCATTGGGCTGTCTTTGAATTTGTTTGGTATCCAAGGATTGGCATAATCCCAAAATTCTTCTGAAGAAAGATTTTTGATGTATTCTCTGTTGAACCAAGCAAGCTTGTCTTCTCCAAACACAGCACCGGCTTTTTGGACTTTTTCTAGATCAAATATATTTTCAAGTTCTGCCCTCGAAAAAATCTCCTGCTCTGTCCCAGGATTCCATCCACATAGACAAATAGCGTTCAAAAGGGCTTGTGGCAAATAACCCATAGCTAAGTACTCTACTACCGGTATAGCGCCTTTGCGTTTAGACATTTTTGTTTTGTCAGGAGCAAGCACGAGTGGGAGGTGCGCATAGTGCGGGATATCAAAACCTAATGCTTCATGGATAAGTATTTGTCTCGGAGTATTGGCGATATGCTCTTCAGCTCTTATCACGTGTGTTATACCCTCATCATGATCATCCACCACAACAGCGAGGTGAAAAAGTGGCTCTTCTATGTTCTTTGCAATAACAAAATCTCCTAGATCGGTAGTGTCAGTCGAGATAGATCCACGAATAAGATCATGGAAGGTTACTACTTTGTTTGGGTTACGAAAACGAATGATGTCTTTGATGACACCGCTACCATCCTTGGCTTCTTCACGAGAAATATAAGCTTTGTTTTCACTGATTAGCCTTTTGAGTATTTCTTTGTGGCGCTCTATGTTCTCTGATTGAATATATTTTTCATCATAAGAAATCCCTATCTTTTCAAAAACGCTAAATATCTCCTGTGTGTACTCATCTTTGGATCTTTCTTTGTCGGTATCCTCAATACGAAGGATGAACTTGCCGGCATTTCGCTTGGCAAAAAGGTAAGCAAAAAAAGCAGTCCTATAACTCCCTGCATGCATGTGCCCTGTCGGACTTGGGGCAAATCTAGTGACTATCTTTTGAGTGTTTTCCATCCCTTTCACTTTAGCAAATAAAGGCTTTTTTGACAAAAAAGTAGAAAATTGAGAAACGTCAAACTATTATTTTTCGTGCTCGAGAGCTATCTTGATAGCTTCTACTGCTATTTCTCTAGCGGCGTCAGGCTTGAAAAATGCTTTGGCCCGAGAAGACATGATGTTGTAACGCTCTGTGCTCGAAATAATATTTTCTATTTCGTGACTAAGTACGCTAGGAGAGAGATTGGCCTCCTCGATGACAGTACACGCTCCGCTTCGAGCGTAGTGATAGGCATTTTTCCTTTGGTGGTCACCGTGAGCCAAAGCATAAGGAATCAAAATAGAAGGTTTGCCCCAAGCAGAAATTTCAAATAGTGAGCTACCCGAGCGCCCGATGATGATAGTAGAAGCACTACCGAACATTTTGGTTTGGACATCGCCCAAAAAGGCAAAAGGTTTGTAGCGACTACGGCGCACATCATCCCCCATGATTACACCTACATCTGTTTTGACTTCTTCAAAGTTTTTGGGACCTGTTTGGTGGAGGACTTGGTACTTTTGTAAAAGATCAGGGAGTATACGTAGTATCACGTCGTTTATAACTTTGGCTCCTTGGCTACCAGCAAAGATACCGATGACTGGTATCTGTGGATCAAGTTCAAAGAAGTCTAGTGCGCTTTCTCGCGAAGCAGAGATGATAGATCTGCGCACTGGTTGACCGGTGACTGAGACTTTGGCTGGATCAAAATAACTCGCTGCTTCCGAAAAAGAAAGTGCTACCTTTTTTGCAAATTTGCCAGACCAAATATTTACTCTACCTGGAACAGTGTCGGACTCATGAATGATAACTGGTATACGCAAAAGTCTTGCTGCAAACAAAACTGGAAAGCTAACATATCCCCCCTTGCTGATAACAACGTCAGGATAAATACGAAAAATAGTAAAGAGTGCTCTGACAACCCCAAAACCCATTTTGGATATATCCCAAATAGTTCGAAGAGAAGGTCTGACTCTGAGTTTGCCGGCAGTTATCGGAACAAAAGTTATGAACTGTCTCTCTAACTCTTCTCTGTCATAGAGACCATCAGAAGCAAAATATATCTTGAGATTTAGTAGCTTTTCTTCATCAACTATACGGTTGATCTCTTCGGCAATAGCAAAAAGTGGATATACATGCCCTCCTGTTCCTCCACCTGTAAGTAATATTTTCATCGTTCTTTCATTATACTACAGTCTTTTTGGTGTATCGAGAGACATTCAAAATGATCCCTACCGCTCCAAGAGCCACCATCAAAGCCGTTCCTCCATGACTAATAAAAACCAGCGGTACCCCAGTTAGCGGGAAAAGCCCGACCAAAGAAGCAATGTTGAGGAAAGATTGCGCAGTTAAAAGCGTGACCAAGCCTACAACTAAATACCGAGAAAAAGTATCGGGTGCTCGCAATGCTATCTTGAAGCCACGAATAGCAAAGAAAACATAGAGAGTTAGTAGTATCGTTGTTCCCAAAAATCCAAACTCTTCTCCGATGACGGCAAAGATAGAGTCACCTTGTGGCTCTGGCAAATAGCTAAACTTTTGTACGCTTTGTCCCAATCCTCTACCAAATGCACCTCCAGAACCTATAGCTATCAAAGACTGCTGGAGTTGATATGAGGAGCCTCTCGGGTCACTAGCAGGGTTGATAAAGGTCTTGATACGATCCATAACGTAGGGTCTGACAAAAGCAAGGATGGTGATTGCTCCGAAACCAATAACTCCTATTATGAGTATTTTCTTCCAAGAAACTCCAGAGGTAAAGAGCATGCCACAAGCTGAAATAGTGATGAGAATCAAACTCTTGGTATCTGGCTGAAAGAGAAGTGATGAAGCAACAACCAAAAGAATGATGAACAAAGGTATGATACGAAACTTGATATCTTCTTGGCGCTTGCGTGTCCAAGCAAGCCATGCTGAAAAATAAATAACGAAGGCGATCTTTAGCGCTTCGGCAGGTTGAAAAGAGATAGGGCCGATAGATATCCAGCGTCTAGCTCCACCGTGACTAAATCCAAGTCCGGGAACAAAAACACAAAGAGTCAGCACTACAGATGCCAGAAAAATATAAAAAGAATACTTACGCCAAAAAGTATAAGGTATACGGGCAAAAATCCACAAAACCAAAAGACCAAAAATAAAACCCAAGACTATTTGGTTGAAAAGTACGCCATAGAACTTGCTCTCACTCTTTGCAAGTATCCCCAAAGAAGCTGAGACAAAAGAAAGAAGCCCAAGTCCAGAAATAAGCATAACTATCCAAAAAAAGTACTTATCAAAAGGATTTTGTTTTTGTAATGAGTCTTTGAAAATATTCATATTGTCTAACTAATAAGAGCTACTACCACACCCAAGATAGCGCAAATAACTGAGACAACCCAATACCTCATAACTACTTTTTCTCTTGGCCAACCCAGAGCGTGGAAATGATGGTGCAGTGGTGCTATTTTGAAGACTCGGCGCTTGTTAAAGTATTTGTAGCTGGTGATTTGGATGATGTTTGAAGCAGTTGTAGCAACAAGCGGAAAAGCGATCAAGGGTAAGATAAATACTGTATCTGTCAAAAAAGCGATAACCGTCAAAACAACCAAAAGCCCAAGTATCCCCGTCTCCCCCATATAAAATCTAGCTGGAGGAATGTTAAACCAAAGAAAAGCCAATATTCCTCCAGAGATAACACCAGAGAGCGCCGCGATATCCACCAAGTTTTTGCCATAAGCTATAGCCGAATAAGAGGCAAATATAATAGCCAAGACTCCCCCAGCCAAACCATCCATTCCATCTATCACACTTCCAGAGAAAACCGCAACCAAAACAATTATAAAAAAAGGTATGAACAACCAGCCCAGCGCCAAGTGTCCTGCAAAAGGTATCGCTACAGAAGTAATGCCGAGCTTGAAATAAAACCAAGCACCGATGAGTGCTCCTATGGCAGATATAGAAATAATCTTCAAATATCTATCACTGATGCGATCAACGGCTCCTCTTATTTGTGCGGCGTCATCAAAAAGTCCGATAAAAGATCCAAGTAGAAGTGAAGCAAGTGGTATCAACGTTTGTCCGCGACTGAGAAAATCTAGCTTGGTAGACAAGTCTGATGGAAAGGCTTTGGAGATCAGCCACATAATCAATATGGATAATGTCACAGAAAGCCAGATGATAATCCCTCCGACTCTAGGTGTCGAAATTTCAGCACTAGCATTACTAATATTTTTAAAATGTTCGTTGGTTATTTGTGAGTCATCTATTCTCTTTTTTTTCTTCCAGAGCTTATGCTTGTACATCAAGTTTGTAAGTGTGGGAGTCAGGAGTATGCCAATAGCAAAAGTCAGCGCAGTTGGTAAGAAAATTTTTACAACGTTTAAAATTTGAATACTTTGCATATTATTGTTCTTGATTATCTTGTGCTAATAACTTTGTGATCTTTTCGGCTGTCTCAACAAAGTGAGGCAATTCTTCTACTTTTGAAACACCGAAGTGCTCAAGCATTTGCAAGCTCGGATAATACCCCACAGCCCTTCCGCTACCACGAGCCTCTACGAGACCTCGCATAGAAAGAGCGCGAAGTGTATAAGAAACATTCACTCCACGGATAAACTCTATTTGGGCTTTGGATATACCGGCTTGGTAAGCAATGATGGAGAGAGTTTCGGCGCTAGCTTTGGAAAGCTCTTTCGAAAGTTCTTCTTTGCGGATAGTTTCGATAAGCGGAGCATAGTCGCTATGAGTTACCATTGAGACTTCTTGATCATTTTGTGCCAAGACCATAGCATGGCCTTCCAAAGACTTTTCCAAAACAGAAACAGCTTCTTTGACCTCTTCTAGAGAAACATTCAATCTACTAGCCAAACTCTTGTAGCTCTGAGCCTCAGCAAGAGCAAAAAGTAAACTCTCTATTTGTTGTGGTAGGTTATTGTTCATCATTTTGCTCTGAATCTTCTTCTACTAAATCTTTTGGTTCTTGTTTTTGGAGGCGGATGTTTTGGAAATTGTCATCTTGATCTGCATCCACAAAACCCCTCCGAACTAGCTCTAGCATACCAAGAAATGAGACTATCACATAGACCTTTTGCTCTTTTTGTCCGCCTTCAGGAGCGTTGATTATGATGTCGTTGAAGTTTACTGACAACGCTCTTTGGATACGCTCATGAAGTGTATCTATGACTTCTCTGATAGAAATAGTTTTGAAAACTCTAGTCTCTGGCTTTTTGGGCTCAGGTGGAGGAACTCTTTGGAGAGTACCTAGAGCTAAGCTTTCCAAATCTGAAACTTGGAGATTTGGGTCCGGTGCAAAGACTACACCAGAGAGTCTCGGAGCTCCTTCAAAACATATTTTTTTGCCATACTTTTTGGTAAGCCAAACAGAGGCTTCGGAAATGATTTGATAGAGAGCCACGCGACGTTCGAGCTCTGTAATGGACTGTGATTCTTCACTTGTAAGTTCAATATTTGGAAGGAGCGAGCGCGCCTTGATGAGAAGAAGTGTTGCAGCGACAGAGAGAAAAGATGCTACGTATTCTGGATGCATGCCTCTACCTTGTATATAAGAGATGAAGTCATCTGTGACCGAAGCCAGCGAGATGTCATTTACAAAGAGTTTGCGCTTTTCTATGAGCTCAAGCAAGACCTCAATCGGCCCTTCAAACTGTTCGTGTTTTACTTGAAATTGTGTAGCTTCTGCTTGCATTGGTTTTTATATTATAGCAAAAACCCCGTAACATGCGGGGTTTTTTATAGTGAGCTTGTCGAACTATTTTTTTTCTATCTTCTTTAGTACAAGATGTAGCTCATCGAGTTGTTTTTGGGCAATCTCTGAAGGTGCTCCCATCATAGGATCCTTGCTCTCGCCTGTCTTTGGAAAGGCCATCACTTCACGGATGTTTGGTTCATTCAACAGGAGCATGAGAAGTCTATCCA
>JAOAUE010000003.1:8371-31670 GCA_030157745.1 Minisyncoccota bacterium | reverse complement strand
ATAGTGAAATCATTACTCACAAGTCTTGGGTTGATAGTGTTTAAAATAACATAAGAAGCTAGAGCAAATATTAGCCCTAAAAGTGCGTCTTTGAAGCCTCCCTTTAGTTTCGCTTTTACAAAAGGCACATCAGTGATCATGTAGCCATATCCTGTGATAATAAGCCTAATAACTAAAATAACAGCAGCTATACCGATAATAAGACTGAGAATGAAGTTCAAAAAAGCGTTTATATCACATATTTCTCCAGGATTTGTTTGTTGATTTAGTTTACAAAGCTCTGGATCCAAAAGGGCTGTCATACCCGGAATAGGTGCCAAAAGCCTGTAGCTGTTACTGTCATAAAAGTTATCAGCAGTTTTTCCTGTTTCTGGCAGTATCCCCTTTTTTGTATTGAAGGAGTAGCTTTTTTGTGTGTTAGCACCAGCGTCATTTGTAAAAGAAAGGTTGGCGTTATACCAAGTATTTTGGTCAAAAGAGTTGTTTATTATTCTAAATGCATACTCACCTTTTTCGTTTATATTTGAAGGAGTGGTAAGTGACATCACGGGTTCGTTTGTGTCTTTCCTAGAAATATCACCCGAAACTTTTATTGAAGAATAAGGAATAGGATCTGTGCCTTTGTGTTTACTTATGTCGATCTGCCCTGTTAGTGAGTATGTTCCTGCGCTTATTTTTTCAAAATTTGCAGATAAAAGATTTACACTCAATACTTTTACCTCGGTGTTTTCCGTCAAAAAACCCTTTGTTCTAATATCAAAAACTCTGACGTAATATTTTGTATCAGGCGCCAAGGTTTTTTTTGTTTGCCATGAAGTTATAGGTGTTAGTCCTGCTAATTTAGGCTCTAATCCTGGGAGCAAGACGAGGTCTGCTGGCACAGAAGCTATCTCCTTGTCTGAGATCATGGGCTGAACAGTTGCTGAACTTGTCCCTTTGTACAAGATAGTTATATTTTCTCCTATTGCTCTAGCGTCTAAATCTATCGTGACACCTTGGGCAAAAGCCAGGTTGGTTTTTTGAGAAATAAAAATTAACAAAAAAAGGGTGACAGTTGAGAATATCTTTTTCATTGTTAGTTTATTGTACTATATTAAAAAGAAAGGGTGAATGCTTTCTTAACTATTTGAAACTTTTCTTTCAAGGAAGATATGTTTATTTTGAGGGAGCTTTGTCCAGAATTTTCTGGTTTTGTTATTGCTAGCTCTTGTGGTAAGACCTCTCCCCGAAATACTTCTCCTTCGATATCGAACATAACATCTAGGCTATCAGATATGTTTTTGTTTACGTTTATGTTAAAAGGCTCGATTCTTAAGGTTAGACCAGCGCTGTTTATAGGCAAGGTGTTGATATAGCCGTTGGCATAATCTATAAAGCCGTTGCTTTTTGTGTACAAAACAGCGCTCGGGTCTCTGAGATCTAGAGAGGTCTCATTTTGACCTTCAAATGTTCCACCAACCACGCTAGCTGAAAACAACTCTCGTTGACTCAACGAATCGGTCTTTATAGTTACCGAATCCTTGTTTGTTCCAGAGAGACCTTTGATAACAGAGCCGTTATGGCTCCATGTGTAGGATAGGTTTTTTAGTCCACCTACACTTGGCATGGCTACGACTTTAATTTTTGTTCCAATAGGAGCTAGGGCCTTACCTTTATAAAAGGGTGGAGTATAAGAGTCTACCGCTTCCCAGATAACATCAAGCTCAGAAGAGCTGATCACAACACTTGTTTCTGAGTCAGACCCGCCACCAGAGACCCTAACCAAAAGAGACGCCTTTTGCCCAAAATTTGGTGAGGTGACCTTTGTTTCAGTTTTCCCTATACCAGAGGAGATAAGTTTGTCGTTGTAATACCAAAAGATCTTTGACCGGCTTAGGTCCATACCGAAGCTTTCGACTGTTGCTGATATTATTTGACCAGGTTTTGGATTGTTTGGAAACAGAGAAATGCTTATATCTTCCGGTAAAAGCTGAGCGTAGGCGCTTTTAGTACTAAAGATGCTTAAGAAAATAAATATTGTTAGGATCTTTTTCATTACAAGATAATTATATCATCAAGACGCTGTCTTTAGAGTGCCCCCTGACTTTCTCTGAACTCTTGCTTGGCTCTTTTTATAGATAAGACTTGTGACGGGTCAGAGGTTATTATTTGGTCTTCGGTATAAGAAGCTATGATCTTTATGGCTACATGTTTAAGTCCGGCAAAAAATATCCCCTCTCCTACACCACTTTCTAACAACAAATATTTTTCTTCATCTGTTAGGTTAAATGTTTTTTGTAAAACATCGATTGTGCTTGGAGACTGTTTGAGCAATATTTGTATAGAAGAGTTGGTAACAATAGGAACACCATAAGGACTTTTCATAAAGTCTCCGACGTCTTGAGTGATAGTGCAAAGACCTAGAAAGTATTTTCTCCCTCTCTTGGCAATAGAGTATAGAAACGAAGCGGTGTCATCACTTTTCATCATCCACCAAGCCTCATCCACTACCAAAAGACGTTTTTTGAGCTCTTTACGTATAGCGTTCCATATAAAGTGAGTCACTATATACATAGCTGCCGGTTTCAAGTCATCCTCCATATCTCTAACAGAGAAGACCACAAACTTTTTGTTGATATCAACGTTTGTTGGTTGGTTGATGAAGTTTGACCAAGACCCTTTGGTGTACTTTGAAAGTCTTTGGAGTATTGATTCGCTCCCTTCCATACCACCTAGAACCATCTCAAAGTCAGATAGAAGTGGTGGCTCTATACTTGTGAAATCAGAATCAGCACTGATGTCTTTGAGAGAATAAGTCTCTGTAATAGCTCTATCAATGATAGAGTCTTCTTCAGGCGTTAAGCCCCCGAGCATGATTCTGAAAAGTCCGACAAGGTTTATTATGTTACTCCGTAAGACATCAGCTGGAGCCTCGTCTTCTCTTGGTTTTGGAAGATCAAAAGGGTTGATGTGGTGGTCAGAAGAAAGAGAGATGTTGAAGTACCTACCCCCCACTGCTTCAGCTAGGTACTCGTATTCTCTTTCAGGGTCTATAACAATCACATCTGTATCGAACATCAGAGTTCTGATGATCTCTAGTTTTGTAGCGTAGCTTTTACCCGCACCAGACTTGGCAAATATTATAGAGTTGTAGTTTTCAAGAGAAAATCTATCAAAGATAACCAAAGAAGAATTGTGTCTGTTCACCCCGTACAAAATACCAGTCTCAGATGTTAGATCAAAAGAAACGAATGGAAACAAGCTAGATAGTGGCTCTGAATTTAGTTTCTGGGTTACACTTATCGTGTCTTTACCAAGAGGCGAAACGCTTTTAAAGCCGTCCTCTTGCTGAAACAATGTCGGCTTTAAATATATAAGTTTTGATTCCAAGATTGATCTTATCTCACTTTCTGCCCTGAAAAGATCGGTATCATTTTCTCCATAGATACTTATATAAAGCCCGACAGAGAACATTTTTTCTTGAGCTTGCGTTAGGTTGTCTCGGAGCTCCTCAAGGTCTTGATAGGCAGTATCAAGCATAGGATCACGCACCAAGCCTTTTTGTTGTCTGACCATTATCTGACTTTCTACTTCAGCTATCTTTTTTTGAAATTGCTTTAGAAGCTCTGATGTTTCTATCGGTGTTATATAGATAGCGACATCAAATATTTTGTCCAGATTTATGATGGGTGTAAACCAGTTGTCATTTAAATATCTCGGATAAGAAATAACAAAAAATGTTCTAACTATCTTGTCTCCTATATGGATAGATTTCGGAGTTATTTCTATAGCAGAAGGAGCTATGTTGTCAGAGAGCTCCATGGTAGCCCAAGAATAAGCTTCTTCTGGAAGTACGGGCAAATTTTTTGCTCCACCAATAAAGCTAGATGGAGAAGTAGTTTTTTTATTTGAACTAAAAAGTCCCATAATATTTATAATTATACTATAAGCTAAGGTAAAAAGAGACTAATGTTACTCTTGTGCGTGAGAAGTGGTTTCGCCTGGGTTGAAAGTTTTGTAAAGGAGTTCTATGACCTCTTGTGTTCCTAGTTGCGCAACACGTAAGCCCAGTCTTGATAGGCCTTGTTCTATGACCCCCACACGCTCTTCTAGTTGTGTGCGCTCCTCTTCGAAGTCAGCAGTTTGTTCCAAAACCGTTTCTTTTTTACCAAAAAAAGAAAAAACCTTACTCAGTCCTCCTCCCTGACTTAAAACTGGAGGGTTATAAGGTATAACCACAAAGAAGCTTTTGCGCATTATGTTTACCTGCTCTGTAAAGCTTCTAATGAACTCTATGTATTCTTGTGTTTGAACCCTCAAAAGTGGCTCTGTTTGGGCCTGAAGCCTTTTTTCTAGGGTTAAAACATAAGGACGGACATCATAGCGTCTAGATTGTATGACTATTTGGATTGGAAAGTCCAAAGTATTTAAAAAGCTTTGAAACTGAGACAGGGTCGCTCTTTGCTCATCATAAGATTTCAAAGAGAGGTTTATAGAAGAAACTAAAACAACAGTTGCTAATGTCCCGTCTTTAAGAACCACGACACCATCGCGGACTTCTTTTACAGGGACGAATTGTTGGGTTGGACTACTTGATGGCGCCATAACTGTATAGTAAGTATACTATACAGTTAGTTATAAAGTTAAAAGTATAAAGTTTATAAAGTCTTGATTAAACCAGAGAGAATTCTTGAGATCTCAACGGTTTGTTTGTGGATAGATGCGTAATCTTCTTTAGTTATATACTTTAAATTCTCAGCCACAGAGAGCATTGATCGCACCTCACCGCAGGAACCCTTAGCTATAAATAGGAAATTTCTAAAGTCCTTATTTGTTTGACGCTCAAAACCTTCGGCAATATTATTCATTACAGAAATACTTGCTCGCTCTACTTGGTTTTTAAATGAGAAATCCTTGCAGTTTGAAAAAGTTTTGTAGATATTTAGTGTTAGCTTACTCGCTTTCTGCCAAGCGATAATGTCTTCAAATTTTGTTATCTTCATGCAGTTTTAACTTTATGAACCTTATAACTTTACAAACTTTTTACTTTCCCTTAGGATCAATAACATCTAAACTCCAAGATAGTGTCTTGAGTTTGCTCTCAGAAAGTGTAGCACGAAGTGGTGAGGATTCTTTTGTATCAGTTTTATTTTGTGGTTTTGATTTTTGTTTTTTCCACAAATAAAGCCTTGATTTCAAATAATATCTAACAAATGCCTCCAAGATATGAGCAAAAGGTTTATCGTTCACCTTTATAAAAGCTAGAGCCAAAGCCAGGCCTGCTAAAGCTGGAACCAAAAAAAGAGATACAAAACTAGGTAAAAGTCTAATAGAAATATAACAAAGCCCTGCCCCACCAGCCAAATAAGCGAATTGTTTAAAAGATAGATTGCCTACAACCTTGTCTTCTATGTCTATAAATTGAGGAACCTTGAACTGCATATAGTAAGTATACTATATGCAAGTTATAAAGTTCATAAAGTTGAAAGTGAAGTTGTATACTTGGCTCTCTTTACAAACTTGATAACTTTATAAACTTTTACTCACTTGGGAGTTCTCTATAAGGGTCTATTTTAGGTTTTTCAACTACCTTTTCTACCATATTTTCGTTCTTTGAAAAACTATGATCTCTAGTTATTGGTGCTACAGCGCTTGGAGAGTTAAGTCTTTCTTTGATATTTATTAATGCTTGTTCAGGAGAAGGTGCTACTGCTTCAGGAATGTTTTTCTTGTTTTTTAAAAATAATATAGTTTCCTTTATTAATTCCTCCACCTTATTTTCTTTAATTGACAAAGACAAGTGCTGTTTAAGGTTGTTAACTAGCTCGTTCTCATTATTCTCCTTAATTATATAAAGAGTCATTTCTCCGTCAATAATATTTTTTTCATCATCAGATACTAAGTACTTCTTTTTTATAGACTCCAAAAAACTATCTATTTTACTTAGAGTTTTAAATTCATCAGAATTTATATCAATTTTACTAATAACATCTTCAATTGTTTCTTCTTCGTTTTTCATATTAGATACCTAGTTGTTGTCTTACGTTATTCATATCTGTTTGGATTCTATTAAATTCGTTTAGTATGTTTCCTGCCTGCTTAATATCGTTTCTCAAAGTGTTTTGCTGGTTACTTAAGTTTCTAATATTAGACCTTGCCTGATTAATCTGGGTTCTCATTGCGGTATTGTTTATGTTTTGGTCAATGAAATCTTGCTCGGCGTCTATTTGTGTTTGGCGTAAGTTTATGTCGGCCTGGCGGTTATTTTGGTAATCAATAATATTTGCTGGGGTTAGATTTGCAAAAGTTACAGGTGGATTAAATGTTCCTCCAATAGTATTCATAACACTAATTCTTCTGGTTAGTTCTTGTTGTAGCTGAGTAAGCTTATCCTGCAGCCTTTGTATTTGTGTTGCTGAAAGAGGGTCTCTAGCGTTACTTGCCCTTTGTCGGGCTACTTGTTGTTGTGCTGCATTTTCAATTGCGCCTTGCCCAATTACAGTGGCTGCTACTGCTGTTAGTCCGCCAGCTACAGTTGCGCCTATTGCACCAGTAGCAAGTCCTGCTCCTCCTATTGTTGCACCCGCGGTTCCTCCTGGTGTTGTTGCCCTATTTGTAACCTGGCGTGAAATTCTTGCCAATAGTGACCCTCTTTGCAAGCGAGCGTTGTTTTGCCTCTCTCTTTGCCTATTTATCTCAGCTGATGTTTGAGGTCTAATATTTCCTGTTGTTGCTTGTTGTGCAATATATGTTGTTCTAAAGGTGTTTTCATCAAACACTGCCCCCGCTGCGTTTGCTGTCTGCTGTGCATTATTTCTAGCTGTTTGATAATTGTTTTCCCAAACAGCGTTTCTTGCGTCTTGTGCTGCTGCTTGTTGTCCTGTTACTAGAAGTCTATCCGCTCGTCCTGTTTGTGTTCTCACTTCTCTTTCTATCGCACCGGTAAACCCTCCCGCGGTATTTGTTTGATTTGTCCCTAAAAATCCACCAACGCGAGTATTTGTAGTACCAAATTCTCTTAGCCGATTATTAACAGCGGTAATATTTCGGGCGTCATATGTCGAACGAGAAAGATATCCACCAGACCGCATTACTCTGTCAGCTAAACCTCCGAGAATTCCACCTCTTGATGAGGCGTTTTGTAGTGTTTGTGACGATGCTAGTCTTGTACCTAGTCTTCCAACAACGTTTCTTCCTGCAACCGCTATACCACCAGTCGCAACACCTAAGGCCCCACCCACCGCTACTCCTGCAACCCCCCCTATCATCTTTTGTGCCAGTTCACCGTACTTTCCTGCCAAATCCTTCGCGATACCCGCTCCTCTTGTAACAAGTCCATAAATGATAAGCATAGGAATGAGCACATACATAACAGAACCAAAGAATCCTTGCCCATTTTGATCAAGTCCAACTTTTGTAAAGAATTCTACATTTAGAAATGCATTTATGATGTACAAAAAGAATACAAATATCGGCGCCAAGAGAGCGTATTGGGTCAGGTCTTTCCACCAAGCACTATAGTTTATCCCCGGTATATTTCCCACCAACGGCAACTTACCTCTTGAAAGGAAAGCAAAAGGAGAAAATATCATTGCTATATAAAGGCCAACAACTCTTCCGATAAATATAAATGCAGTTTTCCAGAACATGATAGCTACAGAAAAACTGATCATGATAGCTATAAGGGTCACCAAGGCAAAGTAGCTAGCGTATTCTCTAGAGTATCTTTTAAATTTTGCCCCTTCTGTTTGGTTTTTGGACTGAGAGTTAAAATCAGCTGTTGTGGCAGAGCTAGATTCTGTGTCTGAACCCAGGTCTTCACTCTGTAGAACAGAATTTTTAAATATGCTTTGAGGGTTGAAAGAAGAAACGATAGCTTCAGAGATAGGTTTAAATCCACTACTACTAGGTGCGATTTCGCCATCTACCTTTACTACCATTTGGTTATAAAATATTCTAGCGGTTATATTGGAAAGGTCTATCACTACTCTGGTAGCAAAAAGACTAAAGTTAATGATAAGAGCGTTGATTATAAGTGTTGGTATTACTGTTTTGTAAGAAGCTTTTTTGGTATCAAATATAGCTACCAAGCCACTCCAAATCATAATGATTATAAAAAAGATGTTGGAAATATCTCGCACCAGTTGCCAGCCTGTTTGTACAAAGTCATGCCTATAAGACTCATCACTTAGTGAATAGCCAAGGAAAAAGTCAAAGATATTACCCATCAACTGAGCAAAGAAAGCAACAGGTCTAAATACTCCTCCATAAAGTATCTGGGCGACACACCCCATAACACTTCCGTTTGTAAAAGGATCAATAGAACAAAGAGGTAGTACGCTACCTAGGTACTCGGAACTAACGATCCCGCTATCGAGCTGTTTTTGAGAGTCTATTTGTGCCGCCTCTTTTGATTCTGGAAGTTTAAAATCTATGGTTTTTCCTATTTTGAAATAAGCAGTTCCGTCACATTTTGTAACTCCATATGAAATACCACCTTCATGGTTATCTAGTTTATCCGTGTACTTACCATCAGAGGTGAAATATTCAACTCTCCCTGCAAGGTCAGGTCTTTGCGGATCATTTTTTGGTGCCCTTCGTCCGTCTACAGGGTTTACCATTCCTTGTGCTTGTTCTAAAGCAGAAGGTCTACTAGCCTGCCTTTCACCTGCACAATACCAAAGATCTGCTGATATCGTAGCCCCGAAAGGTATCTCAACAATTGTGCCAGAGTTTACTTTTGTATCAACAACAGCATTGATAACTTGTTGTGTAACTGTTTCTGGTCCACTTGGGCCGAGCTTATAAAAACCTATTTTTATTTGAGGTGAACCTTTTGTTAGGTCCATGTTTATAGTTCGCACTCTTGCATTACCAAAGGCCTCAACATTATCTTCTTGGTAAGGTATATCTATTAGTTTATATATAGGATATCCAGCAACTGGCTCATATTTTAGTCTCAGCAAAAATGTTTGGGACCTATCATCAGCAACCCTACTAAAGTGGTATTTTTTTTCCTTTACCTCTTTTGCAACGTCAAGCCACAAACCCATCTGCATTGTTATAGAGGTCACCCCTTTGTCTGTGAAAGTGTTTGTTTTCCCATAAACAACGCCACTTTCAGCGCCAGTTTTTACATTTGCTTCGTCAGGGTTATGGACACACTTGCCGTTGTTGTCAGTTTTTGTAAATAAACAGGCAAATTCGTCAAAGTTAACACTGGTTGCAGGTATTGGCCCTATGAATTGAGCTTTTACAATTCCAATGTTAAAAAACAACGCGATCAAAAAAACAGTTAAAAAAGTTTTAAAACCAAAAAAACCTCCAAATAACTTTTTTGTTTTTTGAGCTAGAGACGCTTTCACTGTTATATAGTATAACACTAAAAAACTAGCAGTTAACAATATTTTTACCAAAGATTAAGTCTGAGAGCGTGTTCAATACTTCTCTCTGGGAATACTAGGTCAGGATCAGAAAATATACCACTCCAGTTGAGCCCCTGATGAATAAAAGCATTGTTATCTTTTGATTTATCGTTCCAGAAAGGGGTTGGGACGCGATAGTTTATAGCACCGTTGCCACCAGGGACAGTTGTTCCATATGGCTCGCGAACAGTTAATGACGAAGCTCTGGCTGATGTATAAACAGGGCTTTGCAAACAATAATTAGATAGTTCAGTTATTTTGTCTGATTTTGTTTTAAATAAGTCGTAGTTGGATATTTCTGCTGATAGATCTTCGTCTGTATGTAGCTCCGCTGCAATGGCAAAAAATCTAGTTTTTAGACTGTTGAGCCTATTTATCTCCTCTGGTGTAAATTCTATGAACAAATCAGAATCACTACACTCTGGTTGTGTTTGTGGAGAAGGCGGTGTTACGGCGACCCCTCCTCCTGTAGTTCCCCCTCCGCCGCCAACAGCACCACCACTACCTCCTTGGATAGCTGGCACTCCGCTACCACCTGCTGTGTTTGTTGGTGTAACTGGGCTAAATACTCCGTTTGTAAATATACTTCTTCGGGTAGAGCTTGTTTGGTTTTCCGAGTCCTGGTTTTCTGTGTTCGTGCCCTCTTCATTTGTAAATTCAGAAGAGTTTTCATTTTGATTGTTGTCGTTAGGTTTTGAAGATTTTGGTGTTCCAAGTCCCAAAAATGCTCTAAATGTTGGAGCTTCATAGCCGTTTTTGACCGCTTGTTTTCTAGCGCGTGACCAGGCACCAAGGAGTATTAAGCTTAGTACTATTAGGATTATGATAATGATACGTAGGGATTTTTTCATAAATTTGTTTTATAGATTTCTGTAGAAATAATCATTTGCCTCAAGGTATTTATCTATCATAGGGTTTGGAGCATCTGATTCTTGTCTAGGTCTAGCATCTATATCGCTCTCATCTATTATATATGCTCGGTTTATACAAGATAGATTTACTGGAGTTCCTGCTGCTGCTTGGCTAGATATATATCGAGCTTTTGCAACCTTTACTATAGCTAAAGCTTCCTCTCTTATAGATTCTAGCTCAGCTACTTGGTCTTGTTTTTGTGAAATGATCTCATCATACTGCGGATCAATAGTTGCGATTGCTTCTCTGTAGTCGATGAGATTTGCTGTTTCTTTCAAAGACTCTTTTATAGCTCCAGTGGCATAAGCAGTATTTGGGTCAACTGCGGTAAACAAAGCAGTTATGGCCTCCGGTGTGAAATCTCTCTGGTATCTTTTTACGATTCTATCGTAACCAGCGTTGATAAATCCTCTTATCCAATCTCCATCTGTATTTTTGACGCCTCGACTATAGTCTCTAGTGTAGTACAAATACATCCAAGGGCTTATCGGGATATTTGTTTGTGTGACTTTGTCAAAGAGTATTGGGTTGCCAGTTAGTGCATAAGAAATCTCTTTATCTTCTGTTCCAAAAAGTCCTCCTATAATAGGAAATGTGCTAAGTATAGCGTTCAGAGTTGAGCGCCCTTTTGTTGGTGTTTCAAATGAGCTGATAAAGCTCTGGTAGTTTTCATTCAAACCGCTTGTCCATGAAGGGTTTGGCCCAGGAATACAATAGTCGAGTGCTCCAAGAGAAGGAAGTATTCTCTCTAGTGCTACTTGTGAGTCCTGTGCTGTGCTTAAAAAGTCATACTGAGTTTGCAGAACAGCTCTTATTTGTTGTGGTCTAGAAATATCAAAGTCCTGAGTGCTATAACCAGAATCAACGCTTTGGTAGCCCATAGACAACCCTCCAACATTTCCGCTAGTTATGAGGCTTGGACTATAGAAGTTCCCACCCAGACTACGCGCTGTGTCTTTATGGAGACCGTTTAGACCTTTTTGGATGAGCTTGTTTAGCATGTTGTCAAAAAAAGCACCAAGAACTTCGTTGAGCTCATCTGCCGCCTCTAGTTGTCTTGTAGAAGAAGTCAGTACTGTGTTTGCCTGGGCTTGTATCGCTGAACCTGGTGTTGTTACTTCATATTTGGCACACCTTAGATTGTTGCCATTCTCGTTGATAGCCCCCGCATCATTTATTGGATCGTATGGGTAGTACTGAACGCACTTTTTTGCTGAAAGATATCCGCCACTTTGTGCCAGCTCTTGTTTTGCCAGCTCTTGTTGCTGAGCAATATTTTTCCCTAGTTGTTCAGAGGTAGTTAGTACTCCGGCTATCGGGTTTTCTCCTAGTTGTGTCATTCGATACCAAGAATCCCAACCCCCTTTTGAAAAATCATTTGTGAAATCTTCATATTTTTGCTCTAGTGGTGTGAGTGTTGTCGGTGCTTGGTACTGCCTGCCAGTTATCATCTCTAGTATTTTATAAGTAACACTTGTACTTACCGCATCACCGTCTCTTTTGTTTATATCATTTGCAATATTCAAATAACTTCTGACTTGCTGGTCTTTTATGTCTCCCAAGAAAGAGTCTATGTTTCTGACATAAAAAGGGTTGCCATCTAGTCCGGTATTTATCCATGCTAGGGTTTTGTTTGTTACTTGAGCCAAGGCTTGTTTTGCCAAAGTGTTAGCAATAGCATCGAGACATGTTTCTTTTTTCTTTATTTCTTCAAGTTTTTTGTCGTTTGTCTCACTTTTTACAGGTACTGTTTGTTCGATACCAGAACCGATCCCGGCCAAAGCCGAGCTCAATGCTGTTCTTTTTGCTATATTACTTGCGCTATTTTTGAACAAGCTTCCTATTCCGTTTACTACTTTTCCTCCGACGTTAACACATCCTAAAACTGAGCTCCCTACCCCACTAAAACTAATCCCCCCTATTTTTCCACCAACCATTTGTATATCTACACCCGGACGAAATCTTTGGAGGTTTTGTGCTGACTGAGAAGAAGTTCTGCTACATGTGTTATTTGATAGCCAATAAAAACCTTGAGATAAACAAGCATTTCTTTGGTTGTTCAAAATAGTTTGATTTGCCTGTTGCAACGTACCGCTGTTTGCTGGGTTAACAGGTGTTATTGTGGCTGCTGGTGAAGATGTTTGTGCCAATACAAAACCAGGTTGCAAGAGGATAGATATTGCTAGAAGTATTGAAAAAGTCTTCTTCATATTTATTCTTTGATTATACCGTAGTTTAAGAAATAATCATTCATACTTATCAACGTTTGTTCGATAAGCAAAGAATAGTTTTTATAAGAATTTATACCAGAGAGTGCATTTATACCGTTATCTTCGAGCTCTGCTATGTAGTCGAAGCTCTCGGCGATACCATATAGACCATTTATGATATTTAAATGATAGTCCGAAACACCAACAGGTACCTTTATGTCCTTTAACTGCTTGCTTAGACTTTTATAGTCTATGGATTTTTGTGTCAGCTTTGAGAGGTTGCTAAAGTCTTCTGTTTCAAGAGCTGATATTATAAGACTGATCTCTTCTGTATCATCATCGTATTTAGAAACTATAGAACTAACAGTATTAAAATAGTTTTTCAAAGACGAAAAGGTTGTTTTTGTCGTTTTTATGTCGCTGACTGAGTATTTGTTGACTGGCTGTTTCAGCTCTATAGACTCTCCTAGATCTGCTCCTATAGAAGCCAGGCTCGAGCTATTTAGTCCTGATTGACCTAGTGCACTTGTTACACCATAGAGTTGTTGAGCAACAATATCTGTCTCGTTCAAATTTTCTTCACCAAGAACTTGTCCTTGTAGAGATTTTCTCTTCTCTTCGATTATGGTTTTGTTCGACACACCATTTGTAGTTGCAACGGTTGGATCTAGTCCCCATAGGCGCTCTTGCCAGTCAGGTATACCGTTGTTGTTGCTATCTTTTGAAACGACATCTCCTATCGTCGCATCTTGTGCTACCAGCGAATTCTTTTTGTCTTTTTTTGAAAAGATACCTTGAAACCAAGGTGTCTGGACAACCAAAAGGAGGGCTATTATCCCTGTGGCAATACCGCCTCTCTTTAGAAAGGCCTTGCTCGGCTTTTGTATTTTTGTATTGCTATCTTGAGACTCCATAGTTATCTGTTTTTACTACTGGAAAAGGCACTCCTCCGAACAGTGTTGTTTCGCAAACATTTATATTTGGTACTAAATACTGTCTACCCAATATCCAATCCCCAACCTTAGGCTGTTTTAGGATTGCTCCGTTTACTGAAGATACTTTGTAAGTATACAAAGGGATTGATCGATAAATACCACTGCTTATATTGTTTATTCTATTTACAGTGCTTTGCGCTCCTGTTGAGCCTATTGTTGCTCTAGCTATCCCAGCAAGGTTGCTAGATAGTACAACCGGAGCTGTTCCTTGGCCTATAGCTCCAGGACATTCAACAGTGGGAACATCTAAAGAAATAACACGTCCCCCAAAAGGTGTTGTCCATGTAGAAATCTTTGATATAGCGAACACATCTATTTTTGATAGAAGCAATATACTTGCGAAGATTGTTATTATGGTTATATTTCTATGTCTTTTCATTACAAAAGTATTGTAACACGAAGCTTTAGCTCTCTATACCTTGCAAAAGTCGCTTCCAGTCTTCTTTGGATAGGTCTTCTGGTCTTGCCTTTGTAGGTATGTCAGCTTTTTGAAGTGCCGAAATAGCTTTTGTTCTCTCTTCTAGAAGCTCAGTCAAAGATCCGAGAAGTTGTTTGCGCTTTCTGCCGAAGCAAAACTTCAAAACCTCAAAAAATTTCTTTTCACTGATACCTTCAAAAAAGTTTCTATTTATATTTTCTATAGAGATAATAGCTGAGTCTACCTTTGGTGGCGGGAAAAATGCGCCAGCTGGCACTTTGGACACTACTCTAGGTTGCCCGTATACAGATACAGCGATAGAGAGGATGCTTTGTTTGCCTCCCAAGTTTCCTGTTTTTTCATTGCGAGCAATTATTCTCTCTGCTACTTCTTTTTGGATCAAGAGCACCATACGTTCCGGTTGGTACTTTGCTCCTAAGAACTGCTCGATGATTGCGCCTGTTATATAGTATGGAATGTTGGCGATGAGCTTATAAGGCTTTTTGTACTCTTTGAGAATAGAAGGGTCAAAAGCCAAAATATCTTTGGGTAGTATTTGTAGTTGTTCCTTACTAATCTCTTTCTCAAATTTTTCTTTTAGGAGAGGCAACAAATCAGTATCTTTTTCTATAGCTATTACTTGCGCCCCTTTTTCTAGAAGCTCTTTTGTTAGCACCCCTTTGCCCGGACCTATCTCCAGAACTAGGTCCCCAGAGTGTACTTCCCCAGCTGTAACCATATCAAAAAGCGCCTTTTGTGAAGTCAGAAAATGTTGCCCGAGATGTTTTTTGGCTCTTGTCCCGTTAGAGATATATGAGGAATCATTCATGTACTTCTATTCAATCACAGATACTTATTGTCTCCAAATGGAGAAAATAAAAAGCCATCTTTTGATGGCCTTTGTTAACTATACGCATGAACAAAAAGGGAGATTAAAAATATGTTCTTTGCGACGGAACATTTTATACCCCTGTTG
Organism: Minisyncoccota bacterium; assembly: GCA_030157745.1. GTDB lineage: Bacteria > Patescibacteriota > Minisyncoccia > Phycocordibacterales > UBA9973 > UBA4124. Next base: position 16,755 of record JAOAUE010000003.1, on the reverse strand, counting down.
ATTAAAACTTTCGCTATAGCAAGAAAGTAGAGTAGTTAAGATCCACAAGGACTCCCACCTTAATAATTTTAACTCTCTTTTTAGTTTTTCTAGAGGTGTATTTTCGAAGGTTTTAACAAGGATCAACGATTTATCGCTACTATCTTTAATCATTTCATCACAGTAGGCTTCAGAAATAAATAGAGGGGTTAATATTTGTGTATTCATATTTTTTCCCCTACTCTACCCTCCCCGATTGACAAAGTCAAGGTGAGGTTGTAAGGTGAGGGAAACTAAAAAAGTACAAATGAAACTCAGCCAAAATTTAATTTTAAATCTAAGTAAAAAAGGATTTAATGGAGATTGTGTTTGTTGCGCCCAGGACTGGTTCAGAGAAAAACACAATATCTTCATTGGGCATTCATGGAAGATAGATAGTGAAGCTAACAGAGTTATCTGGTGTTTCAAAATTGAGTATATATGGGGTTACAAAGAACCCTATAAAAAAACTCAAATTGAAGGACAGTATGATGATAATGATTTGTGTCAAATGGAATCGATAGAAAAGGCTCTTGAGCTTATTTAGAAGACAAAACGCTTTCGCCAAAGAGAGCGTTTTTTTTATTTCTTCAAACTCTTTTAAGTCCCGCGGTACAGCAAAGCTGATTAGGGGCAGGCAGTCCAAAGTTTGGAGAAAAAGAAAAAGCCTCATCTTGTAAAAGATAAGGCCGTAAAAAGCTAACTAAAAATCACACCCAGTGACGTTCAAACACTTTTCCTTTATCGAATTTACCCAAAAGCTCTTTCCCTCTGTTGTAATGTGTGGTGCCTGGTGTATAACGAGCAGAAAGACCGCTAAGCTTTTTCATGTACTCGATTCTTTTTTCTTTGGACAGTTGCTCTGATAATACCCGATCCAACTTGGTAAATAATGTTTCAAATATATGATTCATTGCTTTTCTTGCCAAGCCCCTATTTGACCAGCCGGTTTTGGGATTACAAGTAATAGAGCCGAAGTCGAGTTTATGAGCAAGGTCAAAGTCTTCCCAACATTCTTCAATACTTACCTTTTCGTATTCCTGGCAATTTATCATCTGCGAAAGAATCGTTATCTGCAGCTTGTGTTTACATTGGATGACTTCTACTTCAATGTCTGAAGAGGAATAATTCATTTCATGCTTTGAACGTTCTCCGTGAATGAGCTCAATAAGTGCATTAATTCTTTTAAGAAACAGTTTATTTTCCATTAAAGTAAAGGTTTCAAAAGATTTCTGGGTGTCCGCAAGTATTTGCGTGAATTCAGCGATAGTTTTTATTTCCATTTTGTTTGTTTTTTGTTCACTTTACACCTAACCTGCCTATTGTCAAACTTTTTCGAACATCGCTTCGGTAAGTTCACAGTGAGCCTGTCGAACTGCTCAGCGTAAACTGTCCAAAGTTCGCCTGCCTGCTCCCGAAAATTCGTGAGGGCCGGCAGGCTTTTTAGAAGTTCGAACCTAAATAAAAAAACACCTGCAAAAAACAGGTGTGTAGTAACTGACCAAACTAATCTTTCATAAAAACAATATGCTCATCTAGTCTCCATCTCAATTTCTTTTCAACGCCCCACCATTTTGTATGAAGTAGTTTACAAGCTTTTTTACGTGAGTTCCACAGTTCAAAAAAGAGCTCTGAACCATCATCTTTTCTTATTACTGGTTTGTGAGCAACGGTAACCTTCTTTCTTCCTTTATACTTCAGGCAAAGTTGCGCAGCAACTTCAATAGGACAAAGTTTTAATCCTAAGGTTTTTGCTCGTTTTAAAATTAAAGAAAAAGTTACTTCTTCGTTCTTCTTAAAACCCAGTTCCTCCACCGAAATACGGTAAAGGTTAACTATTGTTAATGGTTTAGCTATTTTAAACGAAGGCTGAGATACAGTATCTTTTCTCAAAAGAATTGCGTTAGTCCAGTCATCTGTACCATGCTCAGCCCTATGGATAAGTTCATGGAATAGTTCGGGAGTATTCGGAAAGCCTAATTCAATGGTTAGGAAAAAGGTTGGTTTCTTTCTCATATTTATTTTATTTAGTTAATGAACATCGCATTCTTATACTACATACCTTATTTGAGATGTCAATATGCTCACCTTCCTATTTTTATTCGAACATCCAAGTTCGGAGCAAAAAGAAAAAGCCTGCGTTGATGACAGGCTTCTGAAAAGTTGAACAATATTCTTATAAATTGCCATCTGTTCCGCCACCACTGAAATTTTCTGAATTGTGATCAATAAGATAAATTTTACCCTCCTTGTATTGGATATCAAAATTTATTTTTCTCTGTTTCGTATTCCCCACTTCATTTTCCACTGTATGAACGGTACAATAATTTGAACTCTTTATTGCGACAAAGAATTTTTTGAGAATCTCTGTAAATGTATATCCTTCAAGAGACACTTCTTTCGACCTACCTTTTTTGTCGTAAAAAGCTATGAATCCTCCTTTTGCTTCAATCTGCAAAAGGTTACGTTCATTAGATGATATACATAAAGGATAGCAACTGTCCGGTTGTGGGTGCGGATGCATGAAATCACTGCGTGAGGTAACAAACAAAGATTGCAAAGATCTAAGAACATCGAGAAGGTCTGTCATTTTTACGGGATACGAGATGCTTCTGGTGTGTTTAGTAACTTTTTTTAACATAAACATTTTTTTTGAAAATACTACTCTTTATTTAAAAAGTGTCAAGCTCTTTCGAAAATCACTTCGGCAGGTTCACAGTGAGCCTGTCGAACTGCTCAGCGTAAACTGTACTAAGTTCGCCTGCCTGCTCCCGAAAATTCGTGAGGGCGGGCAGGCTTTTTATAAGTTCGAACCTAAATAAAAAAAGCCCCTCCGCGTGGAGAGGCTTAAAGAACTTCAATATGAATGTATTGCTTCTGCCATTTTAGAGACTTTTGAAAAGCTTAAAATGTCAGAACCATCCACTTCGCTTACTTTTTCTATAAGCGAAGTGGCCACCAAAAAGTCTGTGACACCCTCCTGAAGATACATTTGAACATTTTCCTCAGCCACCCCACTTGCAATACCGAGGCGCTTGTCTGTTGGTAAGTAGGAACGTATTTCACGAATCTTTTTGAGATCGGCTTCAACACCAGTAGCATCACCACTTGTGGTTGGGACATCAGCAATAGCAGATACCTTTTCACAGTGTTCTTTTAAGGCGTTACCAGTGAGGTGAACATCGCGAGAGTACTTAAAAGCCAGACCAAGAAAAAACTCCGTGTTAGGTAGTTTCGATTTCTCAATCTTTAAGGCTGAACTACTATCAGTCTGATACAAATCAGGTTGAATAGTATATATCCTTGGCAGAAGGGCTTCAGGTGATACTAAAAAATTACCACCTACAGAGAAGTTCGGTATTTTTTTCTTCAGTTTTTCCAAATAGAGAAACTGATCTTCCATTGTTGCTTTTTTGTTACCTTTTGCATAGTCTGGGATTAGGAATATCCCATCTGCACCTGCTTGCCTTGCTAGTTCAGTTTCACCGAACGCATGAAGTAATCCGTTGGTTATTGTATGTATAACCACAAAAAACCTTCTATTGGGTAATGGTTGCATATTAAATTTGTTTTAAATGAATTTCCCCTACTCTACCCTCCCCGATTGACAAAGTCAAGGCAAGGTTGTAAGGTGAGGGAAACTTTTAAAATTGATACTATGGCAAAGAAAATTTTGAATGATATTCCCACTGAAGGTGGAAGTTATCAAATTATTTGCTCAGAATGCGACTGTCATTTTTCATTCAGTAAAATTGACACCTATTCCCGCACAAGTGATGATTATGGAGGAGGTAGATCAACTACTAACTATGTGGACTGCCCCAAATGCGGTCATTCCAACGTCGCTGATCTGGCAATGAACCCTACAAAGAAAGACTCGGGCTTTATGGGTATGTTTAGCGGTAACAATATCGAGCAAAACATACTAAACGATGTAAATGTAGCAGCATTAAGAGCAACCAAAGATGACAATGAATTTAAAAGGTTGCTTATCAAACAACTAGGCGTGTAAATCACTATGGCCTGGAAGACTCACTAAATTAACAGTGGGTCTTTTTTTATTCCCTAAACTCACTCGAATATTCTCACAGGTTCGGAACAAAAGAAAAAATCACCACTTATTTTGGAGGTGCTTTTTTTGTAGTATTCTTATCAGTTTTTAAAATTTTTTGAAAATAGTTTATAAAAACCCCAAGCTTTCGCTTAGGGTTCTATAGATCCATAAATACACTCTGTTTTGCCAGAATACACCGCCCACATGCGATCGCCATAACAATAGTGCCACCACTCTCCTGGATACCAAACAAAATCTTCTTTTTCCATAGCCTCTCTCAAAATCTTTCTGTGTAACTTTGCTTCAGTAGAGATTTTGTCAGAGAGCATTGGGATTTTTGGCAGGATTTCTTTTTCAGGAATATTTGTTATGTATGGAGTTCCCATTTCCAACAATCTTCCATCCAAGTATCCGAGTGTGACATCTATTGCTCCGCCACAATGATGATTTGCTAGCGGTAGAGGTCTAGCAACAAGCAACCTCACAACTTTTTCTATCTCCTCATCAGAGAAATTTTCGTTTTGAGATTTTATTGTTTGCCAAACTCTGTCCCACTCTTCTTGTTGCGATTGTGTTGTTCTGTAGCCCTCAATCACGATTAATACTAAATCTTCAGGCAGACTCTCTGAAACTTTATAAAGTTTTTCGGCAACAGATTTTCTAACAAAAAACAGAGCTTGATAGTGCTTTTTTATCCACCCTATTTTCAATTTTTTTGTTTCGACGATCAAGACAAGAGGCTCATTATTCTCTTTGATTTCTATGTTTTGCCAAGCAGAGCTAGGCAGTGTGTAAGGTATTTGTTTCATGTTTTAAATTTTTAACACTTTAACATATTTTTATTTAATATTACTTTTTATCAAACCAGACTTTCTCTTTCGAGGTAGCTCTTCCGTTGTAGTTTACTGTAATCTCTTCCCCTTTTGCTATTTTTCTTAGGGACAAAAAATTAATATTCTTTTTACCAATATTTTTAACATATTTTGCATTGGGACTATAAGAATGGTTGTATAGTGAGCCGTTCCCTAATGCAATAGCTCCGCAGTCTTTCTTCCAAGAAAAATAATAATTATAAAAGATAGTTTGATCTATCATTTCAATATCCTTTTTATCAAAAATAATGAGTTCACAAGTCTCTATGATTTCTCCTGGAAAGATTGTCTTTGTGGCAAAGACTCCTCTTCCGTGCAGTTTACTTTTTGCAATTTGTATTTTCATAAGATTATTATAAATACACTGTGAAACCTGCTTCGCCATCGCGGGATTCGCGAGTGATGAGTTCGTCGGGAATATCTGAGAGAAATTCGCTCGGTAGTCTCACGTCTCGCATACCATATATAGTACGCATGCTTGCATATGTGAGGTAGAGCTTTTCTCTCGCGCGTGTAACTGCTACGTACATGAGGCGACGCTCTTCTTCAGCATCAGCGCCCGTTAGTCTTTCACCTCGCTCGTGTGGGAAGAGTCCGTGCTCTAGTCCTGTGACAAAAACAGTGTTGAACTCGAGACCCTTTGACGCGTGGACTGTCATGAGTTTCACTCCTCCCCTACTTTCTACTTTCAACTTTCTACTTTCAACTAACTCGTCTTGGTCACTCATCAAGGTCGCTTCTTCGATGAGTTTTTCTATTCCCACCAAGCCTTCATGATGATCATATCTAAGCCCGAGTGTTACAAGCTCTTGCAAGTTTTCAAGCCTTTCTTCTCCATCTGGTTCTGCTTTCAATGATGCGTCTATTTTTGTCTCTGTGATTACAAATTTTATAACCTCACTGGCACAGTGACTTTCAGCATAGTCTTTGATATTTAAAAGTAGGTCATAAAATTTGTTTACCGCTATCAAGGTTTTTGCCGGGAGTGTATCTTTCCCCCCAGAAAATATTTTTGCGATAGTTACTTTTCCTATGCCACGAGCTGGGACGTTGATTATTCTTTTGATATCTCCCAAGCTCTCTGGGTTCAGTGATGCTCTTATATATGAGAGGACGTCTTTGACCTCTTTGCGTTCAAAAAATCTCACACCCAAAACTTGATAAGGAATATTGTGCGCGAGGAATGCTTCTTCTAGGACGCGTGATTGGAAGTTGGCACGAAAGAGTACGGCTATATCGCTCGCCTCTACTCCAGCATCTAGCCTCTCGACACATCTCTCCACTATAAATCTTGCTTCATCAGCTTCATCATATGCACCGTACAAAGATATAGGCTCCCCTTCGTGTTTATTTGTATACAAATTCTTTTCTTGGCGATGAACATTTTGTTTGATAATGCCATTGGCTGCAGTGATGACTGTTTTGGTTGAGCGATAATTTTCTTCGAGGAGCACTACTTCAGCTTCAGGGAAATCTTTTTCAAATTCCAAAATATTTTTGATGTTGGCTCCACGCCAACTATAAATACTTTGATCAGAGTCTCCTACCACACAGAGATTTTTGCTCTCTCCTGTCAAAGCCTTGGCTATGCGGTACTGTACTTCGTTTGTGTCTTGGTACTCATCTATATGTATGTACTGCCAAGAGTTATTTGCCCAAGACTTCACTTCAGTATTGTTCTCAAGCATGTCGAGGGTTTGTAATAACAAATCATCAAAGTCCAAAGAGTTTTGTTTTTGTTTTTCAGAAATGTATTTTTGCCAAACTCTTCCAGCGAGCCTGTATGTTGGATTGCTCTCGCTCATGAGCTCTTCCGGGGTTTGCATAGCGTTGGCACAGCGACTGATGATACCCTTGAGTCCGCGTGGATCATTTTGCTTGGGGTCTAGGCCCATGCTTTGCAAGACTTCTTTTATGAGAGCTGTTGTGTCGCCATCATCCATGATGGTGAAGCGCTTTGTTTTGCCACCATGAGCACCAAAACGTCGTAGAAGAAATACTCCTAAACTATGAAATGTACTTATAAAAGGCACTTCTCTGCTATCAAAAGAGATACTTGTCTCCTCTAGAAGCTTCACTGCTCGCTCGCGCATTTCTTTGGCTGCTTTGTTGGTGAAGGTCACAGCCAAGATCTTCGATGGTGAAACTCCTAGAGAAACTATGTGGGCGATACGATGAACCATTGTCTTGGTCTTGCCAGCTCCAGCTCCGGCTACTATAAGAAGAGGCCCTTCTGTGTGAAGTACTGCTTTTTTCTGTGCATCGTTTAATCCGTTTAGTATCATTTGTTCCCAAAGTTTAACTCAATACTTGAGATTTGACGAATAAAAGAAGATGTTTCTTAGTCTAAATAGCCTCAAAAAGTCTGCTATCATATTATCTTGTAACCCTATGGTTTCTCTAAAAACAAAAAACAAGAGGAAATTTCGCTTGTTTCTCATAGTCCTTATACCAATGCTCGGAAGCACTCTCGCTGTTTCTGCATACTCTCTGATTTCAAATAATAACGGAACATCTATGGTCAAAGATGAGTCTGTTGCCCTGCAAAATATTTCTGAAGAAGACCACTCTGAGGGATCTGTAGAACCTCTCGCTCCACAAGACGACAAGCCTGTTATCACTACTTATACTGTTGTAAAAGGTGATACGCTCAGCGGTATAGCTAGTAAGTTTTCTATTTCAGTAAACACTCTTCTGTGGGCCAACGACTTGAACAAAAAGTCAGCTATCAAAGAAGGTCAAAAGCTCACCATCTTGCCTGTTAGTGGCGTAGTTTATACAGTCAAAAAAGGAGACACTCTCGGTGGTGTTGCAAGCAAGTTCGATGTAAGCCTTGATGAAATAATCTCTTTCAACGATCTGGAAGAAGACAAAACCATAAAGGTTGGCATGAAGCTTATACTCCCAAATGCGGAACTCCCTCTTGAGAAGGCCCCAGCTCCAGTTGCCAAAAAAGTAGAAACAAAAGTCGTAGAGTCAAAGGTTGCTGTTCAAACAAAAGAAGAGGCGCCAGAGACAAAAACAGAAGAACCAAAAGTCACCCAAGTACAAGAATCTTCTTCATACTTTACACACCCTATTCCTGGATCAGTCCTCACCCAAGGTCTTCATGGATATAATAGTGTAGACTTTGGCGCACCAGTTGGTACCCCAGTTCTCGCTTCTGCTAGTGGCAAGGTCATCGTATCCAAGCCACAAGGTTATAACGGTGGTTATGGTCACCACGTTGTTATTGAGCACGACAATGGTACTCAGACTTTGTACGCTCACCTTTCAAGTGTCAGTGTCACTATTGGGGACGAAGTTACAAAAGGAGAAAAGATAGCTCTTTCGGGAAATACTGGACGTTCGACTGGTCCGCACTTACACTTCGAAGTTCGCGGTGGTGTAAATCCATGGGTAGGAGTGAAAAAATTAACTCAGTTTTAAAAATAAAAAAA
>JAOAUE010000003.1:1232-8271 GCA_030157745.1 Minisyncoccota bacterium | reverse complement strand
TACTCAAACTTTGGCCTATACTGTAGGGCTTCGAGGATGTGAGGTTCTTCTATTGTCTCACTATTTTCAAGGTCAGCGATAGTGCGCGCGACTTTTATAGTTCTCAAATACACACGTGGCGAGAGTTGGATCTTTTCGGCAAATCTTTGCAGAGTTTCTTTGGCCTTGTCACTGATACCGCTTTCTCTTTGAACTTCATCACTACTTAGGCTTTTGTTGAGTTTACCTTTTCTTTTGTACTGAACACTCCTGATATCTGTTATGAGCTTTCGCAAACCTTCACTTTCTTTATCAGCTCTCTTTTCGTGGAGTGTATTGTAAGCAACGTGTGCAACAGGTACCCAAATGTCCACCCTATCTATTATTGGGCCAGAGAGCTTTTTGTTGTACCTCGCTAGTTCTACTCCACTACAAGTACAAGGCTTGATACCGCTCCCACGATAGCCACACGGACAAGGATTCATAGCTCCGAGAAGTATGAACTCTGCCGGAAATCTCACGCTTCCTTTTGCCCTCGCTACTGTTATCGCTCCGTCTTCGAGAGGTTCTCGTAAAGCTTCCAAAACTCTTCTATCAAATTCTGGAAATTCATCCATATACAAAACTCCGCGATGTGCGAGCGTGATATCTCCTGGCCTGATCTGTCCTTGCCCTCCACCGATGATTGCCACGTGGCTGGCGCTGTGATGAGGAGAGCGCAGTGGCACAGGGTTTTTCATTGCATCTTCGACAAGTCCGACGCTAGAGTAGATCGTTGCCACTTCCAAGAAATGTTCATTTTGTGGACTTGGAAGTATAGAGTGAAACGCTTTAGCCAGCATCGTTTTGCCAGTTCCTGGTGGTCCATAGAGCACTATGTTGTGTCCACCAGCGGCTGCGATAGTCAGAGCTCTTTTTGCAGCGGATTGTCCTCGCACATCGCCGAAGTCTAGCTCGATATTTTTTTCTTTGTGTTCAAATGGTACAAAGGTACTTGTCTCTAGTTGTGGTCCTCCATTTATATGTAACACAAGGTCTGACAAAGTTGGCACCAAGAAAAAAGTCACCCCCTCTATGAGTGTTGCTTCAACTTCATTTCCTTTGGGAATAAAGACTTCTGTGTAACCCTGTTCTCGCGCCCATTGTGCGATAGACAAGAGCCCTCTTATTGGTTGAACATCGCCGTTTAGGGAGAGTTCTCCTAGAAAAAGCTTCCCTTCTGTTTGCCCTTTTATAACTCCTGTCGAAGATAAATATCCGAGAGCGATAGCCAGATCAAAGTATGCTCCTTCTTTTTTGAGTTCCGCCGGAGATAGAGAAACTATAACCTTTTGGTTTTCAGATTTGGGATTTATATCGAGAGAGTTTCGCAGTGCCGATATCACTCTTTCGCGAGCTTCTTCTACTGATTTGTCAGGCAGGCCAACTATTTGAAATAGATATAGTCCACGAGAAATGTCGACTTCTACAGTGACGCCTGTAGCTCCGAGTCCAGAGAGTTGTGCGCTCTGTATTCGTGAAAACATGTTGGTTAAAGTATAACAATTTTATCTAAGCTCAAACAAGACTTTTTGGAAGTTTTTTATTTTTCCATTTGCGTCTATTTCTATCTTTTCTTTTTTATAAAGCTCCAGCCTCTTTGCTTTGTATTTGTTATCAAGCCAAACTTTGCCGCCAGCATAAACAATGCGATGAAACGGTATTTTTGTATTTCCCGCTTCATAAGCTTTTGCTAGTATGGCTGTAACACTTCGGGCAGATTGTCCTCCGCCTCCTGATGCTCTGGCAATATCTCCATAAGTACTCACTCGCCCTCTCGGTATCATCATGGCAGTTTCAACAACTCTTTGACTAAATGTTCTCATATTTTTATATTAACACTTTAAGAAAAAACCGTCTCACGAAATGTGAGACGGTTTTTTCCTTTTACTTTACGGACTTTATAACTTTAAAAACTTTATAACTTCCCGCAACAGCGGGACAAGCCCTATCCATTCATATGTTCCTTACAAGTCGGAGCGGCTGGGTTGGCCTCTAGACGATCGCTTTCTATTGTCTTGCCACAAACTTCACACTTTCCATATGAACTAGCGTCTATCTTTGCTATAGCTTCTTTGATATCAGTTAGACGAGCTTGGAGAGTTTTGAGCATACTTGTGCGCTCTTCAAAATCTTCAAATCTATCAGCTGCATCGTTGTCATCTGACATGTTCATAAGATCAGTATCAGGAGTAGCTTCCCATTGATTTGTTTCAGTGTTAAACCTTGCAATATTGCCAAGCTCTCCTTCTAGGAGTGTTTGTTCCGCGAGCAGTATCTCTTTGGTTTTTGTTGTATTCATGGCTCTTATGGTAGCACGATTGGCTCAAAGAGCAAGCCCCGCCAAAGGCGGGGCTTGCTCTGTTTTTTATTTCTAAAGGCCTTGTCTTATGAGGCTGTCATATATGGATTTTAGGACGTTCGGTGATGTGGTAAAAAGTATGACATTGTCTGTTACTCGAGCATAAAAAAATAGATTTTTTTCGGCACCAGAGAGGTCTTTGTACTTTAGAGCCTTTATAGGCACATTGTATAAAAACTCTGAAGCAAAAACCTTCCCTACTTCTTCTTTGTGTAGACTCAAATCTATATTTAGACTTTTATAGAAATACTGAAGCAGTGACTTTTCGGCGATGAGAAGTTCTTTGTTGGCTATTTCAGGGTCTTTGACGCCGGCAATAACAAAAGGGATATTTTCTACACCATCGTTCATAACCCCAAGTCTGACGATACTAAAAGACGTGACAAATGGTTCTGTGGCACTAGATTCAAAAAAGGAAAATATTTGCTTTACATTTAAAAGCGCTGGCGCTTCTGCACTCTCTACAAGCGGGACAAGGTACGGCTTGTTTTGTTCAAGGCTAGTTTCGTTTTTGATAGTTTCTATGGTTTTTCGTATATCAGAAGAGTTTGTAGTTATAGCTCCTGTGCTAGGAAATACTCCTATAGAGACTGACTTTTCTGCTGGTACAGTTAGGTTTCTATAATAATAAAAAGCATAACCCAAAGATACTAAGGCACAGATCACAAATACAATGGCGCCAAGTTTGTACCAAGATTTTTGTTTGTTTCTCGTGTAGTTTTCTTTTTCTGTAAATTCTTTTTCTCTACCGCGCTCCAAAATCTCTTGGACGACCTTTGCGTCTGTCATATCCATAGCCTTGGACATGTCTTGTTCAAAGGTATGCATTAGTGGTTTTTTTGTCTCTGGTTCGCTCATGATATTTTAGTGGTAGCCTATCAAATATTTTTTAGGATTTGCAGATAGATCTAAAAATTCATCTGCGACATCCTTTAGGGTCGCTGAAGCGCTTTTGCCAAATGTCATAACTTCTACTTGTACTCCGTGGTGGTATCGCAAAAAGTTACAAAGTGGTACAAAGTCTCCATCCCCAGAAACTATAACGATAGCATCGAGCTTGGGCGCCATGGTCACAGCGTCTATTGCAAGTCCGATATCCCAATCAGCTTTTTTGCTTCCATCATAAAATATTTGCAAGTCTTTGGCCTTGGTTTCTATACCGGCCTTACCGAGAGCTCCCAAAAAAGCTTTTTCATCTTCGTTTTCTGTTGTTATGACATATGCGATCGCTCGTATAAGTGCTCTACCAGCTACAGCGTCTTTGAGGACTGCCCCAAAGTTTACCTTTTTCTTATATAAATTTTTTGCTGTGTGATAAAGGTTTTGAGTATCTATAAATACTCCTACACGTTGCTCTTTTTGTTTTATGATTGCCATCACGTACGAAACAGGTTAAATTATCTTTCCTGTTTTTTATATTATGTAAATAATAGAGTTTCGAAGCTCCAATGGTCAGTGTACAGTTTTGTACGTGAACCATATTTTAAGTATAACCCAAATTAATAAAATCTCTCGCTCGGAGAGATTTTATTAACCATTATTATTGCTTTACTATCTTTAGAGCTACAGCGTGTTGCTTTGGATTGCTCTTCTCTAACGCTTTCAAGTGACTTCTTCGGTCTGCCACCATCTTGATAAGACCTCTTCGAGAGTGATTGTCTTTCTTGTGTTTCTTGAGGTGATCGGCTAGTTTGTCGATAGTTTCAGAGAGCACACCAACTTGCACCACTTTGCTACCAGTGTCTTTGTCGTGGATTTGGTGTTTTTTGATAATTGCTTGTTTTTTCTTGGTCGTTAACATAATAGTCATCATAACATAAATACCAAAAAAATGCAATAGCTTTGCAGTGTTTATTGTTTTGCGACACTGTATACTATATGTATGCTATTTAATGATGCCAAAAGGCAGTTTCTCGAATATATAGAGATAGAAAAAGGGCGAAGCCTCAAGACTGTTGAAAATTATGATCACTACCTCTCTCGTTTTGCTCTCGATATGAATGTTAAAAGTGTGGGAGATATTTCTGAGGATACACTTCGAGAGTTCCGTCTCAAACTCAATCGCGCTCCAGGGGTCAAAGTGCGCGGGCAATCTGCCGGCACAATGAAAAAAAACACTCAAAACTATTATATGATAGCCCTACGAAGCTTTTTGAAGTTTTGCAAAAAGAGAAATATCTCTGCCACCTCTCCTGATGTTATAGAGCTTGCCAAAACAGGCGCCAGACACCTTGACCTCATCTCTACTGATGAACTCTCTCGACTGCTTAAAGCTCCCCACGACGCGCTAAGCGCTTTGCGGGGCAAGCCTGACTCTATAAAGATATTACGCGATTTAGCAATATTAGAATTATTTTTCTCTACAGGTCTTCGTTTGTCTGAACTTTGCTCACTAAATAGAGACTTAGATCTTTCCAAAGACGAGTTTTCTATCAGAGGAAAAGGAGAAAAAGTGCGCGTGGTTTTCCTTTCTGAGGATGCCAAAGAAGCTATCAAGTCTTATCTCAAAGCCCGCAAAGATATGGATGAGCCTATGTTTGTCGATGTAGCTATCAATGGAGTCTCGCGCCAAGATCGCAGACTTACTCCTCGTTCTATCGAGCGCATCGTAAAGCACTATGCTATCAAAGCCGGTATTTCCAAAAAGGTTACTCCTCACGTACTTCGTCACTCTTTTGCTACCGATCTCCTTTCAAATGGCGCTGATATTCGTTCTGTGCAAATGATGCTTGGGCATGCCAATATCGCCACCACCCAAGTCTATACTCATGTGACAGACCGTCAATTGAAAGAAATACACAAGAAGTTTCATAGCAAAAAGTAGTCTTGCTACGTACGAAACGTTGTTTTGTAGGTAGTTGACATTTAGCATAAAGTATGCTATTATATATTTAAATACGTAAAGGCAAAAAACTAGTCCCGCCTAAATACAAGTGGACTGATCTTTAAAACCATAAAATCAATCAAAATGAAGAAAATCTTTATGCTGGTAATGACCAGCGCAATCTTTACTGTTTGTGCTATTGCGCAATCAGCTGTGCAAATAGTACCAGACACTATTTGTCCCTGTCCAAAGCCTATTAAAAACATTCCTCCGTCTCCGCGTCCGTGGAAATATGTGGTGGAACAAAAAAACCAGGCCAAAGGTATGATTACCGGAAGCTTCAATGACTCTATTGTCATCGAAGACCATACAGGTCTCATTCTGATTCCGGAAGTATCGGATATGAATCAGTGGGGGCGCTATGTCCCACCGGTATCAAACCTCAAGGAGGTAAAAGGATCTTTTAATCGTTATATTAATGTTAAAAGGTTTCCTGCCCCTATTTCGAAGCAGAAAGATTGTAATCATCGTCAATTTGACGACGAGTACTGGGTCTGGTTGCCGATCGCGTTCTTCCTGGCGCTTATTTTTCTGGCCTTTTATTTAATTTCAAGGAAACAACAGCCGTCAGACCCAGCAAAAAACCAGAATTCGCCGGGGTCTAATACTCCTTCACCCACAGCAAATCGCAAACCAGTTGCTCCTGCTGTTGATATCAAGGATCTTATTGAAAAGACTGCGGCTTCAGGTTCAACCATAGTGGTTCACTCTGATGGAAGCTTCAAGGTTATCCCTCCCGTAAAAAAAGAGGAAAAACCGGGTGATGTTAAAAAACAAACAGATGATACGTCTTCTGGGCACACCAAGGAAGAGGCAAAAAAGGTTTGATTTTGTGAAGAGTGAGTTAGTGAGAGCCCTGCGTCGAAAGACCGGGGCTTTTTTGTTATTGACAATTGTGTATTTTCATGTATAATTTAAGAAAAATTAATAACCATGTATTACAAATTAGATCCTTTGTACAAGATAGGCTTTTCTATTCAAGACAAGCCGAAATACCACGCTCTTTTTTGTGTAGTATCTACAGGGGGAGAGTCAGAGCAGACACCGTTTGAGGCAGATTCGATTGTGGATTTGGTTGAACAAATTCATAAGCATCTCTCTAAGCTTATTATGTCTCGCAGGTTTGTTCATGCAAAGTTTAATCTGAAAAAAGGCCTTAAACCGGAGGATATAGATCTGAACTTTTCAGAGACAAGGAGCTATACAGATAAGGGAGGGGTACCGACACATATTACCCCATTTTCCCTCGAAGAAGAAAAAGAGTTTCTTGAGCTTCTTATTTCTCCTCAATAACCCAACCACCCTCCTTGTCAAAAAAGGAGGGTTTTTTGTTTCTGGTTTTCCTTGAGTTGTGTCGAAAGGTTATCCACTGTTGTTGCAAAAAATTTATTGATGTATAATAAATATAAATGATCTTTCGCTTAGCAAAAAGACTCGTCAGTTTTTGCGCAAGTAACAACAAAATATTTTTTCAATTCGATGCTTGCATCGATATATGCCCCACAGGCAATAAATTAGTTGCTTCGGTAACTAAAACAAATAAAGACGAACCTTGTACTCAACAGATGTTCTTTCCACAACTTGCAATAAAACGCAAAAAAACAACTCTCAAATCTAAACTCTCGTCCTTCGGGACAAATCTATACAAAGTCATCCTTCCCGGATGGCTTTTCTTTTTATGCCCTGCGTAGCCTTCTCTACCCTCCATAGCTTCAGTGAGGTAGACTAGCGAAGCAGGGTCTGTATAATAGTTACATGAAGATTATCTCCTGGAA
>JAOAUE010000003.1:0-1132 GCA_030157745.1 Minisyncoccota bacterium | reverse complement strand
GCCACAGCAAAACAAGGTTATTTTGAGCCTCTTTTTGATAAATACAAACCAGATATAGTGTGTTTGCAGGAGACCAAGAGTGAGCTCGACCAACTACCAGAAGATTTGAAGCAATTTCGCTCCTACCATCTCTCCCTATCTCCTTGTCGTACACGCAAGGGCTACAGTGGTGTTGCTATCTATAGCAAAGAAGAGCCTATTTCTGCAAAGCTTGGCTTTGGTGTAGAAGAGTTTGATGCTGAGGGGCGCACTATCGTCTCAGAATATGAAGACTTCTATCTCATCACTTGCTACTTCCCTAACGGTGGCGGTGGTCCAGAGAGACTAGACTATAAACTTCGTTTTTATGATGCATTTCTTTTATACATTGAGAAATTGAAAAAAAATGGTTCGGCAGGCTCACCACCTAAGCCAGTTATATTTTGTGGGGATGTAAATACTGCTCACAATGAAATAGACCTAGCAAGGCCAAAGGAAAATGTAGAAAACACCGGCTTTTTGCCTGTTGAGCGTGCTTGGATGGACAAACTTGTCAAAAAAGGTTGGATAGACATTTATCGAACTCTTAATCCAGAAGAAAAAGATGTCTATACATACTGGGATCAGAAGACTCGCGCTAGAGAGCGAAATGTCGGCTGGAGGATAGACTATTTTTTCTGTACAGAAGATATCTTTCCGAAAATCAAAAGTTTCAAAACCCTTTCTGACTATTATGGCTCTGATCACTGCCCTATTTTGATAGAACTTGATTAAAATCATTTTTGTGTTACAATAAAAAAGAACCATAAATCAACTTTCTATGAAAAGATATTCTGTTCTTTTGATCGTGCTGTTTTCTACAGCAATAACTTTTGTTTTTGTTCCGAGTGCGTTTAAGCACTTTTTCCCAAAGGAAGAAGGTGCCTTCAGATTTCTAACCATAGTTAGTTGGGTGATTGTCACCATTGATACCCTTTTTCTCATAGTCTTCTTCATAAAAGGACTGCTGAGAGATTCTTATCAAAAAAGGGTAAGAAAAATGATAACCAACGCCCGGATCTAAGATACTAAAGATACGGCACAGTAAGCCGTTTTTTAGCCACCCTCCCCCGAAATATTTCGTTGATAAATAAGGGGAGGGTTTTTTGTTTGA
>JAOAUE010000002.1 GCA_030157745.1 Minisyncoccota bacterium | reverse complement strand
TCAAATTATATAATTTTGTTTTACAGCTTGCACTGAGCTTGCCGAAGTGCTCCCCGGGTAGGATTCGAACCTACGGTCCATCGCTTAACAGGCGATTGCTTTACCGCTAAGCTACCAGGGAATGTTTGCGGAGCTTTATACTTATATCACAAAATCGCTCCTTAGAAAAGTCCTAAAGACTATCGATAATACTAGCTGTAGTTCGTCCGCTAAAGCCCGATTTCCGAGGATCAAAGCCAAACCATCCTCCGCCGTCACGAGCTATCTCTGGCTCATAGTTATAGACATCTGGCCCCCACCAGTATTCTGGGTAGAGAGTAGGAGAGTACCAAATACCTTGTTTGATGATTGGCCCAGCATAGTAAACAAAGGCCACCAAGAAAATTATTGCTAAAATCTTTCCCATAATGCTATCCTATAGGGCTTATTACTTAATCACAAGTTTTTACAATTTATGCATCACTTTTCAAAAAAGACAAAAATAGTAGCCACGATTGGTCCAGGAACTGAGAACAAAGAAAGTCTAACAAAGCTCTTTGAGCTTGGGGTAGACGTATGTCGGACAAATATGAGTCATGACGACCAGACTATTCACGGCAAGAGGATTCGCCTTATCCGTTCTGTTGCCAAAAAGGTAGGCAAGCATATAGCGATACTCCAAGACCTCTCTGGTCCCAAGATCCGT
The DNA here is from genome assembly GCA_030157745.1 of Minisyncoccota bacterium. Lineage (GTDB taxonomy): Bacteria > Patescibacteriota > Minisyncoccia > Phycocordibacterales > UBA9973 > UBA4124. The sequence goes on along the minus strand of JAOAUE010000002.1, from coordinate 7,081 downwards.
ATTGGGGACTTTGAAAACGCACCGGTAGAACTTGTGGAGGGTAAAAAAATAATTTTGACAGGGGACAAAACTTGTAAGGGTGATGCTTCACGTGTGTACTTCAACTATCCTCATATAGAAAAAGATATAAAAGCGGGAATGATTTTGATGGTGGATGATGGCAAGAAAAAGTTAGTAGTAGAGAAAGTGGTAGACAAGGAGATTTACACCAAGATTTTGGTTGGAGGTACCACCAAGAGTCGTCGTGGAGTAAATATCCCTGGGGCATATCTATCTATCCCAGCTCTCACAGACAAAGATAAAAAAGACCTAGCTTTCGGTATTGCAGAAGATGTAGACTTTGTGGCACTTTCTTTTGTTAGAACTGCAAAAGATATTTTGGATTTGAGAGCGCTTATCAAAAAGAACAAAGGCACACAAAAGATAGTGGCAAAGATAGAAACACAAGAGGCGATAGAAAATATAGATGAAATAATCAAAGAATCCGACGCTATCATGGTGGCAAGAGGAGACTTGGCTGTCGAGGTAGGCCCAGAGAAAGTACCAGTTTTGCAAAAGATGATTATCAGAAAGTGTAACGAACTTGGTAAGCCGGTGATAGTGGCAACACAAATGCTTGAAAGTATGATAAGTTCTCCAGTACCAACACGTGCTGAAGTCTCTGATGTCGCCAATGCTATTTTTGATGGAACTGATGCAGTGATGCTTTCAGAAGAAACTACACTAGGGAAATATCCAAAAGAAGCAGTCAGTATGATGGTGCATATTGCTAGTCAGGTAGAATCAGAGATCGGTACTCATCGAAGACTGAAAGTTAGAACAAACGATATTGTAGATTCAGTATCTTCTTCTGTCGTTCATAATGCTGAAGATGTCGGCGCCAAACTGATAATAGCTTTGACTGAAACAGGTTCCACTCCTCGTATGATTGCTAGGTACAAGCCACAACAACCAATCATCGTGATGACTCCTCACGAAAAAACTGCTCGAATTTCTCAGTTAGTTTATGGCTGTTACCCACTCCTTACAAAGAGTTTCTCAGGCAGTACCCAGCTTATCAACACCATAGGGCCAAAGCTGACCTCTAGTGGTTTAGCTAACAAAAAAGACAAAATAGTCATATCTGCCGGGGTCCCTTTTGGGATAGCTGGAACAACAAATCTATTGATGATTTTGACTGTATAGTACTTTTTGTTGGTGGTATAATATAAGAGTATGAATCACGTACAAAGTTATACTTACTCCTGTACCGTGTTTTATAAAGATTATTTATTAGTCTAAGGCTATCGGAATATAAAAAATTTCGACTTTGTAACATGATGAATATTTCAATAAAAACCACCCAAATAGAACTTACTCCAGCTCTAAAAGATTACACAGAAAAACGTGTTTCAAGTGTTGCAAAGTTTGTTGGCGAAACTTCTTCTGTTATTGTTGAGATAGGTAAAACCACCGCTCATCATAGTCACGGAGATATATTCAGAGCAGAAATCAACCTCACTACCTCCTTAGGAAAACTTTTTCGTGCTGTTTCTGAAAAATCAGATCTTTATGAAGCGGTAGATGATGCTCGCAACGAACTTGTTAGGGCTGTGTCTTCTTCCAAAGGTAAAAAGGAAGCTCTTTGGAAAAAGGGAGCTCGTAAATTCAAAAATATAATCAGAGGTTTTAGAAACTAAAGGTAAATCCAACTCAATTTATCTCAGAGTTTTTATGTTTGAGTACGAACCCGCAGGGCTTTGCCCGGGAGGGGCGCTAGCGGTTACGGAAAATATAAAAACTATTTAGTAATTTATTTTACAAAAGATTGGTATGATACTTTCTTGCCACCTTCTGGAACAACTTCCTCAATGACAAAATGCTCACCATTAAAGTGGGCTTTTGTTATTTTGATACGTTTGCCGTTTTGAAAAAAGTAAAGTCCAGGCCAGCCTTGATATGCGCGCCATTTGCGATCAAGGGTTATAGGGTCATCTTCTAGTGAGATTTGTCCGTCTTCTTTTGAGATTTTGCCACAATGCGTAGCTAAACTTTCGTCTTGCTCTGTTTCGGTGACTTTGTTTTCAAAAATACTTTTTATTATTTCTGGCAAGACATACTGTGCTCTGTGGTTCATTTTTTCTCTTAGTGTCAGGGTTGTGTCACTCGCATCAACATTCATTTCTTCTTGGAAAATTATTGGCCCCGTGTCGAGCTTGAAGCGCATCTTTTGGATGGTTATTCCAGAGATTTCGTCCCCAGCTAAAATAGCACTCTCTACAGGTGTAGCTCCGCGGTACTTTGGTAGGAGAGAGTAGTGGAGATTTATAGTTCCAAACTTTGGTAAGTTGATAAATCTCTCAGGGATTATTTTGCCATAAGCGATAACCACAAATAAATCCCAAGAATCTTTTGATAGTTCTTCAAACACTTCATCACCTAGCTTCTCTGGCTGCAAGACTTTTATAGAGTTTTCATCCGCCCATTTTTTGGGAAGCGGGGAAGTCATAACCATACCGCGACCACTTGGTCTATCTGGGTTTGTAACTACCAAACTAGGGCAAAAGCCACTACTTTTGAGTGTCTCCAAAAAGTTTACAGTAAATTCCGGTGTCCCAAAAAAGGCGATTTTCATAGTGATATAGTAACATATTTCGTTTTGGATATATTTTATTACTGTGGGGCGCTTTGAAATATAAATAGACTCTTAGATATGTATACAGTATTCGCGCAGTCCTCGTTAATAAAATATAGCCAAAACTTCATAGAAAAATAAAACTATATATTCTTTTGAAATCGAGGGCTGTTTGAGGGTTACATCCGAGTTCCGCAGACGAAAAAGAGTATATGGTTTTATTGCATCCTTATTATTTCTTTGTAGCTTCTGGAGGAAGATCTTCCACATCAGTTGCTTTGTCGATGAAGAGCTTTTTAAAAGAAAATCATTTTTATAGAAGTAATGACAATAGCTATTCCGAGCAATGGTTTTAGCCAAGCATCGCCTTTCTTTATGGCATATGATGTACCTATATATCCTCCAGTTAGCATACCAAAGAACATTGCAACCCCTAGTTTATAATCAATCATTTTTGATGATGCAAAAATAAGTACTATACCGATACCAGAAGTAATATTGGCTACTCTTGTTACTGCCTTACCTTGTAAAATAGTATAGCCATAGCCTTTAATCCTGACATAAGTTTCTATAAGCCCTGCGCCTGGGCTAAAAAAGCCTCCCCAAGCCCTAGCTACAAAAAATGCAATATGCGACCATATCAACTTCGCACCTTTGGCTGGTGTACTTTTAACCCCAAGATTTTTATTTTTAAATAATAAAGGTATAAGTACTAACAAAATTACTCCAATGAGCTTAGACAAAATCTTTGGGTCGACAGATACAACAATTTTTGCACCAATCATTGCAGCAGGTATAGCAATAGCAGTAAGTATCAAAATATCTTTCCATTTAACACCAAGGTTTTTGTATTGTGAAAACTTTATAATGTTTCCAATACTAGATCCAACATCAGCAAAGTTGAAAGTTCCTAGTGCTATATGTGGTGGAAGTCCAAGCATTAAGAGTCCAGGTACTCCTATAAGTCCTGAACCTCCAGCAATGCTTCCTATAAATGCACTTATAAAACCTAAAGCAAAGACGATAGATATTTCCATATTTATTTTTTATTCTCCGGTGGCAAGTCTTCTACATTTGTCGCCTTGTCGATAAAGAGCACGCCGTTTAGGTGATCAGTTTCGTGTTGAAATATTTGGGCGAGGAGGCCTTTGCCCGAGAGCACAAATTCATTACCTTTTTCATTTAGTGCTTTGACTGTAGCAGTGGTTGCGCGCTTCACTAGTCCGTATTTCCATCTGACAGAGAGGCATCCTTCACTCATGGATTCTTTTTTCTTGCCAAGTTTAGTGATCACTGGATTGATAAATACCATGTCCTCTGGTGATTTTGGAAGAACCTTTTTTGAAACGACAAATATTCGCAGTGCCACATCTATCTGAGGAGCAGCGATAGCTACACCGTCATCTTCTCCATGGAGAGCAGTTTTCATCCTTTCGATTATTTCTTTTAGTTTTTCTCCACCTATTTCACTTTGCTTCACTTCTTGTGCATTCATTCGCAGTGTCTTGTGAGGGGATTGAACGATGTTTGTCATAGGAGTTATTTTAGTTGTTTTATGTAAGCACCGAGCTCGTTTAGAGGCACTGTTTCTTGTTCTCTTGTTTCCATGTTGCGAACTATCACGCAGTTCTTCACCGCCTCCATTTGCCCGAAGATTATCACATAGGGTACACCAGACTTTTCTGCTACAGAGAGTTGTGCTCCTAGAGAGTCTTTGGATAGAGATTGAGCGATAGGTACATGAGCTTTGCGCAAGATTTCTATCACATTTAGACTCTTGAGTTTCGCTTCAAAGCCGACTTGGATGAAGTAAATCTTTGGCTTTTTCATTATTCTCGGTGCTAGATTTTTGAACCATGGGCGCTCTATGATTCTATCCATTCCCAAAGATCCGCCCATAGCCGGTATGTCTTTTTTGGACCCGATCATTTTGCCCAAGTAGTCATAGCGACCACCACCGGCGATAGTTATCATAGAACCATCCTCTTGAGGTTCAATGATTTCAAAAACAGTGTGAGTATAATAAGAAAGTCCTCGTACAAGAGTTTTGTCTATTTGATAAGCAATACCCATTTCGTCCAGATATTCCAAGACCTCTTTGAAGTGCTTTTTGCCACTTGTTGATAGGTAGTTCATCGGATCTGGTGCTCCCGCATTTATCTCTATAGTCTTTGGGTCTTTGGAATCCAAAATACGCATAGGGTTGGTCTTGAGACGCTCTTGATCTATCTCAGGTAAATCCTTGAGGTGCTTTTTGTAGTAGTTTGTGAGCTCTTTGAGATAAGCTGGGCGAGAGTCTTTGTCCCCAATAGAGTTGATGGTTACTATTAGGTCCTTTGCTCCAGCTTCTTCCAGTATTGTGTAGATGGTTTTGATAACTAGGGCATCAACTATACTTTTCTCACTTCCAAGCGCATCTACGTCAAATTGATAAAACTGTCGATAACGACCTTTTTGTGGTTTGTCGTGACGAAAGACTGGACCGCTGTGGTACATAAGTACTGGTTGGGGTAAAGCTTGCATACCCCCAGTGATATAGGCACGCATAAGTCCAGCGGTGTGTTCTGGACGCATAGCCAAGTGGTCGCCACCTTTTGTTTTGAGTGTGTACATTTCTTTGTCGACGATATCAGTCCCTACACCAACAGCTGAAGTGAAAGTCTCTTCGTGTTCCAAGATAGGAGTCTCGATAGGAGTGAAGCCGTAGTACACAGCTACTTCCTGAGCCTTTTCAAAGAGACCTTGCATCTTGTAGTACTCATCTCCAGAAATATCTCGCATACCTTTTGGACTTGAGAGTTCTTGGCTAACTTTTTTCTTTTCAGTTTCTTTATTCATAGTTTATTTTTCCTGGTAGGTAATCAAGCTCTTTGATTGGTAAAAGTCGAAAGAGTGCACGACCTCGAAGATTTTCTTTTGGAAGTGTACCCCAAGAGCGACTATCGAAGCTCCCAGCCCTATTGTCTCCCATAACAAAATACTCATTTTCTGGCACTTCAACAACAAGGTTGTTGGAACTCTCATGTGTAATGAAAGGTTCAGACAAAGTAAATCCTTTTGGGTTTTGTTTGTTGGTGATAGTCACGGTAGAGCCTTTGATAGAAACAGTCTCACCAGGTAGGGCAATGATTCTCTTGATAAAAAATTTGTCAGGCTCAGGTGGAGCTCGAAACACCACCACGTCTCCACGCTCTGGCTCACCAATCTTGTAGCTAAGCTCGTCTATTATCAGGTAGTCGCCAGTTGATAGGGTCGGATCCATAGAAGCACCATTGACCACAAAAGGTCTTATCAAGAACTTTTGGACTAGCAAAGCCAAAACTACGGCACTAGCAATATATAAAACATTTTCTAGAAATACTCTCTTTTTGCTCTTGGGCAAAACAGCACTCTCTAGGGGGATATTTTCATTCATGATTGCCCACAGTATAAGCTATAAAAGGGTAGGCGACAAGAAAGCATTTTTGTAGTTTAATCACGTACAAAATCTTGTTATGGTATATACTGAAAGTGGCATTATCGGTTTGTGTCGAGAGTTAAAAATCTTTATTAAAATAACCTAAATTTAGTACGTGATGAAAATCTTTATAGGCCTTGGAAATCCAGGCACAAAACACGCTCTCGATAGGCATAACGTGGGCTTTATGGCTCTCGACTATTTTGCCGACAAACATAACCTTTCGTTTGTAGATGACAAATATATATTTTCCCAGTCTGCCAAGCACGATGAATCCAAGCTTATAAAACCGCAGACTTTCATGAATGATTCGGGTAAAGCCGTTGCTCTCTTCAAAGACGATGAAATAATAGTCGTCTATGACGATATCGATATCAACCTTGGTGAAGTGAAATGCAGTTTTGGGCGTGGGGCAGGTGGGCACAATGGTGTACAAAGCATCATCGATCACTTAGGTACCAAAGACTTTTTCCGTATCCGCATCGGAGTGCGACCAGTACACGAGGAACTCAAAGACAAAATACTCCCGCCGGACGGTTTCCAAAACTTTCTCCTGAAACCTTTTGCTCCATTTGAAAATGATCTAAAAGAACAGGGGATAAAAAAGGCAGTATCGATCATCGAAGCCCTCCAAACCAAAACTTTTGAGGAAGTAATGAATGAGTTTAATTAAACTGGCACTACTTTCAAATCTTTCAAAATAAGATCAGCAATCTCTCTCGTTGTGAGTTCTCCAGAGTCAAAGGTGTTTGTAGCAATGTAGGTATTTTCTTGGTAGATCTTTGAGAGAATATCCATGGTTTCTTGGCTCATCATTGGTTGTCCCACTCTTTCTTGTCTTTCGGTAATACGTGTCGTGCGAATATTAGGGTGTGCCTCTATGCGATAAACGAAAAAATCAGCATTGTGGTTTTTTGCAATTTGTTCCAACTTTTCTACTTGCTCCGTACTCATGCCTTGGTCGACAATGGTATTGATATCGTTCTTCAAATATTCAGCGATCATCGCAC
>JAOAUE010000001.1 GCA_030157745.1 Minisyncoccota bacterium | reverse complement strand
GTCACCAGTTCAAGTCTGGTCCTGAGCACATCTAATCAAAAACCTCCTAAATTATTTAGGAGGTTTTTGATTATATAGACTTTATTTTGAGCATTGTTTTTCTTCCGCGGTCGGTCTTTGGAAGCTTGATCATTAGCATTCCGTGGCGTTCTATAGCCTCAGCGCTATCTATGTCTACTTCTGCTGGTAAATCAACAGAACGGGCAAAACTACCCCAATAAAGCTCTTTTATAGAGTATTGTTCTGGAGATATGGTCTTATTTTCTTCTCTACGGCCTTTGATAGAGACTGTTTCTCTTGTTATTGCTATAGAGAGGTTATCAGGTAGAACTCCCGCGATTAAAGCTTGGATGATGATTTCATTTTGCGTCTCATAGGCATCAACTGGTAGTTCACCGACTTCTTCTACCTCTTTTACTGGAAGACCTGTATTTGTTTTTTGTTCTTCTTTTAATAAAATAGGGTTTTTTGTTTCTTCGGTTTGAACATCTTCTTCATTATCATCAAAACGAAGATTACCCGCCAATCTTTCAAAAAATGATCTTTTTTTCATCACGTACGAAACAGGTCGCGGTTCACTTCCTGCTTTAATTATGTGTTAATAAGTTAATTATACCTACCATACTATTTTGTATCACTATACATTACCGTGACCGCGGTTTCGTACGTGATTCATTTTTACATTGTAGCACAAAAAGTATTTTAAGCGGTAGACTCCTCTGGTGGAATACGGTTTAACTTCTCTAGAATCACTAGACTGATTATGGCGCTTACCCATAGGTAGCCGTATATTTGTAAGAAGCTGGCCGTAGTATTTTTACTAATATAAATATTGAAAGTACTATGTAGAAATGTTGCTCCAGCGATTCCAAAAATCATAAATAGCCCGCGGACCTCCTTTGGTGCAAGTCCTATAACTATCCCTATAAAACCACTTGCTATGACATGTAGCAATGTAGAGCCAAAAAACCTAAGACCTCCAGTCAAAAGCCCTGCGGTAATACTAAAAGAAACATCTGGTTTTAAAATATAAAGAGTATTTTCAAGAGCTGCAAAACCAAGAGCAATAGTTATGAGATACATAGCCGGATCTATGGCTTCATTGTTTGCTTTGCTTTTATAGGCGACCAGATAAAAGATACTGAACTTCAATACCTCTTCTATACCAGCCCAAATCGCAATACGTAGCTGATCATTTGTTATAAAGTCTTTGACTTCTTTTTGCAAAAGTCCTGCGATAAGCACAACCCCAGCCCCAAGCAAAAATGATACTGTTAAAAGAAAAAACGGTTCTGGATTTTTGCGATCACGACGGAGCCAAAAATAAAGCCAAATAAGAGAAGGTAGCAAACCTGTAAAAAGAGCAAATGTTAAATGTGATGTGTCTATACTCCAGGCCATTTTGAAATCATCAAGAGTTCTTTATCTTTATAAGGCAACATTTGCCATATCGTTTCAGTCACAAATGGCATAAATGGATGAAGCACCGCGATACTCTCTGTAAGCAAAGTATACAATAGCTTTTGTCGTGATTGTTTTTCCTCTACATCTTCACTTATCAAAAGAGGTTTACTTTCTTCAAGGATACTTGAAGCCAGAGTGTCCCAGATATAGTGATATATAGCTTCGGATGCGGTGTGGAGGGAATACTCTTCTATATCTTTCGTGATTTTGGCTAGCTCAGTTTTCCACTGCTCCAAGAGCTCCTGGTCTCTATTGGTATAAGACGTGTTCACATCCATATCTTCTATGTTTGAGAGAATAAAACGAGTGATATTCCAAATCTTGTTGGCAAAGAGCTTTTGACCTTTGATTTTGTCTTCAGATAACTTCATGTCAGTTCCTGGTGCAGTCCCGAGGATAAGCGCCATTCTGCCTGCATCTGAACCGTATTTATCAGCAACATCTAGTGGATCTATGCCATTACCTAAAGACTTTGAAAACTTACGTCCTTGAGTATCACGAACTACACCAGTGAAATAAACTGTCTTGAAAGGTATGGTTTTTAGTTCATATTCTGTCATCAACACCATGCGAGCTACCCAAAAGAAAATAATCTCGTAAGCGGTAACAAGAGTGTTGGTGGGATGATATGTTTGCAAATCCTTTGTATCTTCTGGCCAGCCAAGAGTAGAAAATGTCCACAGCGCAGAAGAAAACCATGTGTCTAGGCTATCTTCATCTTGAACCCAGCCTTCATCACTAGGAGCTTCTATCCCACAGTATGGTTCTGTTTGTCCTGAGCCTGCCAAACCAGCCGAAGGATACCAAACAGGTATTCTGTGCCCATACCAAATCTGTCGACTGATACACCACTCACGCAGGTTTTCTACCCAATTAAAATAGGTTTTCTCAAAGAAACTTGGCACCAAAGTAATGTCACCATTTTTGACAGGTTCAAGCATCAGATCTTTCAATGTCTTGCCACCATGCTTTGCGATAGGCTTGTTCACGTCTATGAACCATTGAAGTTTTGGAAGTGGTTCTATGATTCCTTCTGTTCTCTCTGCTGTAGCGACGCTTTGGTCTACCTCTTTTTCTTCTATGAGTAAATTTTGCTCTTTGAGCCAAGATACAATAGTCTCTCTAGCCTCAGTAACTTTTTTGTCATACACAGGACTTGTTTCTGGGATATTTGTCATCTTTGCATATTCATTTATCACTTGCGGTCGAGAGAGATCATGTCTATCGGCTATTTCCCAGTCTATTTGAGAATGTGCAGGTGTGACACCGAGAGCTCCTGTGCCAAAGTCTTTTTCTACTGATTCATCAGTAATAATTTTGATATGAATAGGTGCGCCACAAAATACTACATCGTATTCTTTGCCTACGTATTGTGTGTAGCGTTCGTCAGTAGGGTGTACCGCCACGGCTACGTCGCCAACCTTTGTTTCTGGTCGAGTAGTAGATATAGCAATAGGGAAATCATGACTGTATTTAAATGTGTACAGGTTTGATTTTCTTTCTACGTATACTATTTCATCGTCAGAGATAGTGGTTTGACCTTTTGGATCCCAGTTTATTATTTTGTTTTTACGAACTATAAGTCCGTCGTCGTACATCTTTTTAAAGATCGTCCGTACTGCAAGACTTCTTTTTTCGTCCAGCGTAAAAGCTTCTCGAGACCAGTCACAAGAAAAACCGAGAGTTTTTATTTGGTTAGCCATCGTATCGTGACTCTCTTTTGCAAAAGCAGAAACTCTCTTTAGAAGTTCTTCTCTCCCTAGATCATGTCTAGATAGCCCTTCTTTTTTCTTGATGTCTTTCTCTACTTTTGATTGAGTAGCGATAGCGGCGTGATCAGTACCAGGGATCCAAAGAGTTTTAAATCCGTTCATACGTTTGTAGCGAATAAGTATGTCCTGCACAGTACCACCGAGGGCATGACCCATATGGAGAGTTCCGGTAACGTTTGGAGGGGGGAGAACTATAGTGTAGGCTTCAGCACTTTCCGATATGTGTCCATCAAGAATCATTTTGTCAGGATTGAAATAACCGGACTTTTCCCATAGCTCATAGGCCACCTTTTCTTCAACAGTAGGGTCGTAAGGTTTTAACAGCTTTTCAGGCACGTTTGCAGTGCTTTTGTGAGGATCTTGTCCTGAGCTTGCCGAAGGATGCATGCAGAAATAATAACATTTATAAGCTCAAATTTCCATCAGCACGTAATTCTTCGGGATTGCGTGTTTTTTCTTGCGGATTGGAAGTAATCTGTAAAACTCCTGCCATACCTATCATTACAGCATTGTCTGTTGCTAGCCACATTTCAGGGAAAAGGACGGTGACATCAGGATAGAGCTTTGATATTTTTTCTGAAAGTTGTTCTCTTAGATAAGTATTGCCAGCAACACCGCCTCCGACAACTACTGTCTGAGCATTGTGTTCATTTAGTGCTTTGAGTGTTTTGTGTACCAGTACTTCTATAGCAGCATTTTCAAACTCTCCAGCAAGCGCACGTTTTTCTTCATCAGTCATTTCTCTATTTAAATCTCGCACAGCATAAAGCACTGCTGTTTTTATACCTGAGAAAGAAAAGTCGTAGTCTCCACTGTGGAGCATTGGGCGAGGTAGCTCAAAGAGCCTCTCTTCTTCATTATCACGCCATTCTCGTGCTAATCCTGACACTGCAGGGCCTCCTGGATATGGCAAGCCTAGTACTCGAGCAACTTTGTCAAAGGCTTCGCCGACTGCATCATCTCGTGTTTGACCTATCTTTTGATATTTACCAAGTTCACTAGAGAGAACAAGTTCAGTATGTCCACCTGAGACAAGCAAAGACAAGATGGGCATATCGATAGGAGAGAGTACAAAGTCTTGCTCATTTATTCTTTGGAAAACTGCAGTCACTATGTGTCCTTCCATGTGATTGATCGGTATAACAGGAATATTCCAAATTTTCGACAGTGCTTTGGCGGTATTTATCCCTACCCAAAGAGCTGGTTCTAACCCTGGTCCTACCGTTACTGCGATGTAGTCTACATCAGGCTTTTTGTAGTATGTCAGAAATGGCGCCAAGTGCTCTTTGAGCTGCGTTTCTTTTTCATCCAAGAAAGAAAGATCTGAAGAAATATTTTCTACAGGGGCATCCACTGCTTCCAAAAGCTCAGCGTCAGATAGAGCTTGTTGAATCAAAAAAGTTATTTTTTCTGCATGCGCTCTTTTTGCCAAAGCAGGGAAGACACCGCCATACTGCGCGTGGATCTCTATCTGTGAAGAAAGCGCATTGCCAAGTATAGAAATAGTCTTCTCAGCTCCACTTTCGAGGATAGCGATACCGGTTTCGTCACACGAAGTCTCTATACTTAATACCTTAATCTGTTTGGTCATATATTTAGTTGCCACACTATAGCAAATTATTGCCTTTTTTGGAAGTTGTGGTAAGGTAAAGAAAAATTTAAAAATGAATAAAATAATTAGTGGCCTATCAGGTATTCCTGATCGCCAATCAAAACCTCGTACTTCGGGCCTGAACATCATGTATGACCACGGTATTTCTCTAAGAGAGCTCGAATCGTTATTTATGCATGCAGAGCATATTGATGCTCTCGAAATCGGATATGGTCCCGCATTTCTTGTTGACGATCTTAAGGAGCGGGTGAGCTTGTGTAAAGCACACAATATAACTCCCTTTCTCACAGGATTCGTTTTTGAAGTATTTAAGGTAAGAGATAAGGTTAATGACTATATATCAATGTGTAAAGATATTAACCTTAAAACTTTTCAGGTAAGTGATACTTGTATCCAACTTTCTCATTATGAAAAGTGCGTGTACATTGAGAAACTTTCGAAACATGGAACTGTGTACACCAGAGTTGGTTCCCAAGACGCAGCGCATATCATACCCCCGTATAAATGGATTGAATCAATGAATGCGGAAATATCTGCAGGTGCCTCTTTGGTATTCGCCGAATCAAGAGAGGCGGGAAATGTTGGTATCTACAGAGGTGGTGGTGAAGTAAGGGAAGGGTTAGTACATGAAATGGTGCAACATATCCCTCAAGAAAAAATTGTCTGGGATACCCCTCATATTGCCCAACAGCTATATTTCATCGAACTGTTAGGTGGACAATGTAACTGCAGTAGAATAAAACCGGAATTATTGCTTGGATTTGAAGCAATGCGCTTGGGTCTAAGTCCTCGTACCTTTTATTTATTCTTCAATAAAGAAGAGAAAGTTTAAGTATTCTACAAAACCTTTCACAATTTGGTGGAAGGTTTTTTTATTTACATTTTTTATAAAAATTGCCTTTTTTGGAAGTTGTGGTAAGGTAAAGAAAAATTTTGCACCATGGAAATAACAAATGAACAAAAGAAATTGCTTGTTGAGCAAGTAAGAAAAACTCAAATCAAGCTCGATCCGCACATTTTAATTTGTGGTCCATCTGGTTCAGGTAAAACTACACTTATCAGAACAGGAGAACAAAGTATTATGAGTTTGAAGTCTGATATTTATGAGCCTGCTGTATCAGCGGCTACAAGAAATAAAAGACCAAATGAAACAGATGGAGTTGACTACAGATTTATGAGCCAGGCAGATTTTGGCACAACTGATTTTTTTGAAACAAATGAGTACACCGGCAACAAAAAGCTCTATGGTACTCCAGTTTCAGAGATTGAAAGAATTTGCATCACTTTTAAAAAAAGAATGCTTTTGGATGTTGATGTAAATGGAGCCTTGAAGTTCCAACAGTTTTTTGGAACGGATATTTTTTCTGTATTTCTTAAAACCACCGACCCCGTTTTGGCTCAAAGATTGAGGCTACGTGGAGAATCAGAAGATTCAATCAGCGGAAGACTGAAGGCTGCATACAAAGAACGTAGACTTGTAGAGACAGGTGAGTTTAAACCCAATTTGGTTTTGCCTTATGATTATATGGACGCAAGCGAAGGAGTAAGCCTTATTTTAACTGAAGTATACCAGTATATGCTACAGTTCGCTTAAAAGTTTCTGAGGGACTAACAGTTTTGGCTGTTGGTTCCTTTTTTAATTTTTGGCCCTTTGTAGTGAAAATTGGAACCTAATAATGAGAAGTGCAAGGAAATTTACAGAATTAAAGACAAGATAGCATTTATTGACATTATTTATAAATATGCTAGTGTTTTAGAAATCAAAAAATGTTAAAAATGAAATACTACTATTTTACCTTTCGAATTTGGAATGGAACAAAGATCAATTATGACAACCAGACCATTAACATGGCAATCGAATCTAAGGACGGATTATTCCCTGCATATGATGCAATCATAAAAGGTCAGGAGAAACTTTCAGAATCGATCAAAAAACTTAATGAATCCAAACATATATGGCAACCACACATTAGCCAAATATGTGAGATCAATAAGGAACAGTTTCAGCTGCTGGAAAAAGCTGAATTTGGAGTAAGATAAGAAAAAAAGTTTATTTAGAGATCGCAGTAAAAACTGTGGTCTTTTTTATTTTTCTAATTTTGTGACCCTACGGGGAACCTCCCTCAAAACTTTTTCTTTAATCTTTCAATTTGTACGCTTTGCGTGCATGGCTTGTGTGGTCACAAATCACTAAGTCTACTCATATACTCCACATATTGCGTGGACTAAGTGTTCGCGACCCCGGCTCGGTCTGTCAAAGACATGACCTTGCGCCTTCACCGTAAATCAAAAAATACTGAAGCAGTTCAGTCTTTTTTGTTGCGGTGACCCACTGTAGTGAGTTTTGGAACTCTTTAATGAAAAGCCTTGATTTATATAGAGTAATGTAGTATTGACTTATACTACTAAATATGGTAATATATAAGCATAGGTTCCTCTGCTTCCTTAATTAGCAGATATGGCGAGAATGGAGAAACTCGCAGAATGGCATAACGCTAAAAAATCATCTTGGCATCGCACATTGCGGTAAAATGTTCTTTATAATGAAAACTTCGTTAAATCACCTAGCAGTAGCTATTTTCACACGATTAGGCAAAAGCTTAAAAGTGAAAAAAATGAATATCCTTCCTACCGACCTCAACAAACTCGATCTTGAAATGGATATGAATATCAAGGCAGAGGGAGGTATAGACTTCATTCCTATTGTCTATACATGGAATTGGTATGATGGTGTTACTAAAATCATGAAGAATGATAGTACACTTGCTTTAACAATAGAGCTTGCGGAGGTAAAAAGATTTTCTCACATCGCTATCCATTATCCAGCCATAAAGTTACTTCAAATCCATCGGGTGACTGAAGCAGACTTAGGTGTATGGAGAATGGAAAGAGACTGGGAACTGAGCGGTGGAGATAAAGACTTAACTGTACTTTCTTCAAACTCATATGGAGGTTAAACCTCAAGTAACGAATTTATTTAAGACCAGAAATGGTCTTTTTTTTATGTCAGTTCGATTCCCTGAAGGGTGCTAAATATCTACTATCAAAAAATCCTTATTTTACAGCCTTCTCGTGCGCGCTGTTGACGGTGACCCTACGGGGACCGTCTTCGACTTGTCTCCCTCGACTAAAACTTTTTCAGTCAAAAAGTTTTGTCTGGGCACCAGCTCGCCTATTTTTCTTACTAGAAAAATATGGCTCCGCTGTTCGACTCCCCGCCGTAAAACAAGCAGTTGTTTTACTTAGGGTCACAACGCGAAAAACGCCCTTGAAGGCGTCTTTCTTTTTGCGTTGTGAACTAATTATACACTTTGCACGAACTTTTTTCCAGAAGAATGAATAGCGTTC